>JABMRJ010000169.1 GCA_013202745.1 Candidatus Omnitrophota bacterium | reverse complement strand
TAACAGAACCCCTGTAAAACATTAAAAAAGTCAGATATCTCCCCTTGACAAAGCTAATTATATATGGTATATTCTAAGTAGCTTTAGTAAGTTTGAGTAGCAGAAGGGCTATTTGGGTAGATTAGCCGAGTATGCATATTATAGGGTATATATGCTAACTCGGCTATTTTATTAATATATAGTCACATATATGATAAGAGATAAAAGCGTAAAAAGCGATACAATTATATCAATTATGTCATATAAGCATAGCATGCTATGTAAGATAGTAGCATGCCTTCTTATTATGTGCTTTACGATAAATAGTACTGTGTATGGGGCGGATAGAGAGGATTTTAGGCATGCCTCCAACCTGCGAGCTGTGAGGTCAATTGAGGCACAGTGCCCCATAGTGAGTACCAACATAGCCGGTCTCCAGGCTATAGTAGCAGACGGTATAGCGCCCGCTGAGAACCTCTTGAGATTGAGCAATGCCCCGGCAGTTCTCTTTCCATCGGGAAGATTCCTCGTTACCGAATCCATAAAAAACGATCCAGCTGCATTTAGTTCAGCACAAGAGTCAGCCATCCTGCTTGGCGATGTATTGCGTAGGCTAATCTCCGAAGGCAAATGGCCTAATGAAGTCTTTAAGATTACCGCAGAACCCCAGCCGACCCAAGAAAGCGATTTGGATGCAAAGCCTGAAGCAAAACAACCGGAAGGCACCCCGGGAGTGCTCCTGCGCTACATGCACGAAAACGAAATCTACTCATACAACCCGAGAAAACCCGGCGTAATGGCCGAAGAGAGAGGAGTTTCCTATTCTACCATAAACAGGGAGCGAAAGATCCTTGAAGCTGTTGGCCTGATAGAAGGAGACGAAAGAAAAGGTTATTATCTCACAGAATGGTTAAGAGGGGTTAATATAGATAAAGCGATAAGCGAAGACCCGGTATTGCGGCAGCTGGAAGAGAAGGCGAGCCTGAGTGATAAGGAGAGAAAAAAGATTAAGGCAAGGGTAAGGCGCTTAAAAGAAGAAACCACCCAATCTACTTCCGAGGTGGGCGAGGGTGAGGCTCTGGTGACGAAGCGGGCCGAAGGCGCGGCGGCGAAGAAGGATAAGCGGCCTCAGTCGACTGTGCAATTGTTAAAAAAAGCAAAAAGGGTTCTACAAACAATCTCTGATTTTAAACATGATGCAAACAATAAACTTGCAAATTTCTATTTTGTCACAGATGGTTACTTAAATGAGCTTTTGCAGGACTTTGAGATGCTAATCAATGCTATGGATAGATTTAATCTTAAAGGCGATACAGAGATTGAAACCGAAGAACAAGCGAGGGATATATTATTCCTCTCTAATTATTTTGTGGACCGTTTAAATGAATGGAATAGAAAGAATGATGCGGATAAGATATTTTCTACTTTGTCTATTTCGAAGCATAAACATGAATACGCACAAGGTATAAGAAGACAGATTGTGGCAATAAAAAGGATGATAGAGGATTTAACCAATATTGTTAGACGTGTACCTGCCCCAATCCGTAAAGATAAAATTAATCTCAAGAAACTCATAACAGAAGAGTTGCAGGCTGTGGTTATGCTGAGTGAGCATAGCAAAAAAGCGAGTTTTCCCAAGAGGTTACCTCATATATTAGGTGACGAAGTTCCGTTGAGAAGGGCCTTTTCGAATATATTTAGGAATGCTCGCGAGGCGATGACTAGGAAGAGAAAACCACTTTTAGCAGTATCTGCTAGACTAACAGAAGAAAAAGACTTCGTTGAGATAGAGATAAGCGATAATGGTCCAGGAATTCCAAAGAATATCTTACCGCATATATTTAAACGGCTTTTTACCACAAAAAAGAAGAGTGGTGGAACAGGCTTAGGACTGGCAATAGTCACGGAAGCAATTGAATGCCATAACGGTACAATCGAAGTCCGTTCCCGAGTTGGCAAAGGCACCACCTTCACCATCCGCTTGCCCGTTGCCAAGCCACCTGCTGCTGATGTAAGCAAGAAAACCGATAAATCCAAATCGCCAGAAGGCACCCCAGCAAACCTCCTGCGCCACATGCACGAAAACGAAATCTACTCAGACAACCCGAGAAAACCCGGAATTATGGCACAAGAGAGGGGCCTTTCCTACTCTACCATAAACAGCGAGCGAAAGATCCTTGAAGCTATAGGCCTGATTGAGAGGGACGGAACAGAAGGTTACTACCTCCCGGAATGGCTAAGAGGGGTTGATATAGATAAAGCGATTCCGATATTGCGGCTGCTGGATGGGAAGGCAAGCCTGAGTGAGGATGAGAAAAAAGAGGTTATAGCGATAGTAGAACGCGCAAAAAATAATAGCCTTCGGAGCATCGCGCGCGATTTTAGGGCATTCTTTCAACTGAAAAGCATACCCCAGAGCCCGTTAAGCTTTATTATGAGCAACCACGGAAGGGCCTATAATGCCTGGACACTCTCCCGCCTTAAAAAGAGGGTCAGGAAAGGCGCAGTATTAGTCCATTTCGATTGGCATGAGGATGCGAGCGAATATCCGTACGGAGGTTATCCAAAGACGCCCGAAGATGCTTTAAAGAGAGACTATGCGAGCAGTCACTTTATAGCACCTGCTGCATTAGAGGGGACTATTGATGAAACAGTCTTTGTTATTCCGCATGGGAGCAGTATCACATTGGGAGATGAAGAATTAACCGTTGGTGATTATATGTTTTATGCCGTGAAGCAAAGAGTGAGAATCAGGAAAGTGCCGACCTGCCGTATTATTACAGAGAAAGAATATGGAGAAGAAAAACACAAAATATTATCTGGGAGAAAGATAAAAGTCCGGGTTGTAAGTGATGTAGATGGCCTGAGAGCTTATGAAGATGACGAAAGAGATATTATCTGCGATATAGATTTCGATTTTATTCATGTAACTAGCTCCGGAGAGACTAGATATAAAAATGCAACGACACCGGACGAAACAAGAGAAGTTATAAGAGGTGAGGTCAGCAAATTAAGAGAATATTTAATAAAGATCCGCAAAAAGACAAAAGTTGTTACCATGGCGTTATCACCTGAAACAACGCCTTACGAGAGCATGTTTTATATATGGCGTGAATTACAAGAAACCCTCGCCGAACTCGGTATCGAGTTTGCCAGAGACGAATTCGGCCAGCCGAGGTTAAGAAAAGTTACTCCTAAAAGCGCTGCTATAATAGGGGACGGTCCACTTGGTGCCACCCCGCAGCACAAAAGTAGCGCTGGAATGCAATCAAAAAGTGGCAGTGGGGTGTCCCCAACTGGACCGTCCCCAAGTGTAAAAGTATCCCAAGTCAGCGATCCGCATGCGGATGCCCAGACGCCCCCTTCTAAACCGCTTACATTTTTTCAAACCGCGCCTATTGTTGTTGAGGTTCATGAGAATCAGAGGCAGAAACGTAGGAAAGGCCGTTCGCGGCCTATAGCTGGGGCGACCGTCGCTGATATGGATTGGCTTAAGCCCAGGGATATATATTTGGCCAACGATCCAAAGAAGGGTGGAGAGCATGTTCTAGAATCGGGAAAAGAAGTTGTGCCCGGTCTTGAAGGATATGTCCATTATTCATATGGTGGCAATCTAAACAAGAAGTGGTTAAAGGATGCCTTCAGCGTTGAAGCACATCCTAGTTTAATTTTAACGGGTGGTTTCTTGTGGGAATGTCTTCTTACAGTATTTGAGGATATCATCCATTGTGTCAAGGCCAGGCACCGTTCCGATAGAGATTTTACATTAGATATCCATTTTTGTAGAGATCTTATCTTCCCACGGCTTTCTGAAAGAGGGTGGAATAAAATAAGTAAGTCAGTAAATACTTATTTCTCAGCAGTACTTTCTAAGTCAAATTTAGATTTTGAAATATACCTTAACGGTGAATTAGTCAAACCAGCCTCCTCAGCAAAACCAGTCGTCCGGCTCTTCCTCTGGCCCAGCCACCAATATCTGCGCGATGAGATTCTAAAGGTAAACCCTAATGCAGATTTCGTAAAGACTCCGGAAGCAACACCGCGAGCTGACCAAATCAGCGATCCGCATGCGGAGACGATGGGGTGGTTAATAAGGCAGTTTCGGACATATTATATTAAAAGAGAAGTTGCAGAAGAGGTTACTCTCGAGATAGTGCGGGAATTAATTGCGATAGAACGTGAAGGCGGAGAATACGATCTTAAGAAGCGAAAAAGAACCGATATTATACTGAATGTAGCGACTAAGTTGGGGATGATCGCAACTGCAATAGACCGGATGGTAAACGAAGCTGCAGGAAAAATAAGAAAGACCATGCAGGAGCAGGCCCAGCTGGCGAGACAAGCCCAACTTACGCTTGGATTTGAAGAAGGCCAAAAGCAGCCTGAAGAGGTAAAAGGCGAAGAAGATGATATGGATGAAGCTGAAAAAGAGCTAAAACCGATATTCATAAAGGTGGTTTCAGACCTGATGTTGTGGTTATGCGGGGCTGAGGTGGAGACGATCGATAATTTTGGTGAATGGCGGATCTCAGCCTATGTAATGGCTGAAAGCGAAGAATTCCTTAGCAAAGAGACAACAGAAAAGATCAATGTTTTAATGGAGATGCTGGAAGAGAGGGTAAGCGATAAATTCAAAAATTTTGAATCTTCTGTACCCTTCTCGCCTTACCAGCGCGCAAGAGGATTTCATATACCTGAAAGTTATTTTCATTACGATACATTTAAGATGTTAATAGACGACGTCTTTAGATGGGTCTTAGACAGTAACCATCCAGTGTTAGACCACGTAGTAGACGGCATGTCGGTGCGTGAGATCATTGAATATTTCCACAGGCCTTTTGAGGGAAAAGTGCATGAACTCGATTCGCTTCTGGAACCTATAAATAAAAACCAAAGCGAAGAGGTAATAACGGAGACCATAGAGAAGATAAAGAGGTGTCTTAAGGCGCTCGAATTACGCTGTAATGTGCACTTACAGTATGCATTGTCAGCAAATTATTATCGTGAAAGGCTGGAAAAAGCGATGCTCGCCCTCCCGGGAAAAGCAAAGGAGAGGGCCGATAGTCTCTTAGAAGAAGAACGGAAGAAGATAAAACAGGCTATTAAAGATGAGGAGGAGGGACTTATAAACGTATTAGGCCTTCTTGGTTTAAACAAGTCATTAGCGGCTGAGACAGGGGTTTTACCTTATGAAGTAGAGAGTGCCTTATCTAAAGACGAGATTAACAGTTTCTATAGTAGGCGAAAAAGATTAAGAGAACTGATTAACTTAAGGCTGAATGAGAGGATGGAGTTGGCAAGAGCAGGCAGGATGAGAGAATTAGGTGAAAAGATCTTGAGCAGAGAGGCATTTGAGTGCTTAACGGAGTATACCCTACCGACAGCAAGGGCCGCTGCAGAGGAGGCAATTGAAAGCGGCAATTTATGCGGATTTATCGCTAAGAGAAATGTGATAGCCCACCCTTCTTTAGGTAAGTGGCTCCGTCAGAGGGAGAAGGCAAGATATAACGAGCTTATGGAACCTATCCTGGAAGATTTGGATGAGAGGGCCGGCATAGCCTTTGCCGGCCATGAAGTGATCGGCGAGATAATAGACGGGGTTCATAATCCTGAAAAGGTCTTTATGGTTGAAGTAGTAAAGGTAGGCAGGGTCGGCAAGGATGTCAAATATTTAGAAGTGGAATATAGAGGAATCAAAGGCAGGGTTGAATCTGAAGAACTCCCGATTAGCGTACATCCGGGCACTACAGAGGGAAAAGAGTTCCCGGCCTTACTCATAGATTGTGAATGGGAAGGCATAATCCCCAAACCCAAATTCTCTATCCGCAGGGCAGAGGAGATGGTGTTAGAAGAATTGAGAGAGGCCTATAGGTCTGGAAAGAGGGTTCCTGTTGTAGTTATCGATATCGGCCGTTTTGCTGATGGAGGCCCATCAGGCTTCAAGCTGGCGTATAAAGGCATAGAAGTAGGATTTATATATAAGAGAGAGACAGGGGTATATTTCGATCGCTTATCAGAGAAAGAGTTGCAGAATAATGTCGGCATGCAATTTAACGCCAAGGTTATATCCCTTGAGGAAGAGAGGGGCCTAGGCGTTTTAGGGCATATTAAGTTCTCCTTCTTGTCTGATAGGGAGATCGCTGGGAGAAGACCCCCGACAGAGGTAGAACGGCCGAGCGAAAGGGAAGAGCCATTAGCGTCTCGCCTGACTCTGGGTAAAAAGGCTCCGCCACGCAAAAAAGGCCCCTCTAAAGCACAAAGGCGCGCCGAGCGATCTGCGGCCAAGGCCAAAGATAAAGCTGATGAAGCTAGTAAGATGGTTGAAGAGATGAGAAGAAGATGGGCGGCCCAGGCCGAAGAGGCCAAAAAGAAGAAGGAAGAGGAAGGGATGAAGAAGAAACAAGAATCTACAGATTCTGAGGATGGTGGTGAAGGCCAGAAGCCGGAGGGATTATCAGCGGCAGTACCTTTTGCAGGTTTGGCTGCGCCAACATTATTAGGAAAGGTATTTATTCTCTTCCTTACCTACTTCTATCTCTGTACCCAAAGGGAGGCTATCATAGGTTGGCTACATAATAAGAGTTACTTAAGATTAGAGCGGCTTGCCCGAAAGCTCCTCTTAGACCCTTCCAAATACCGTATCACCCGCTACCTCGCCAAATCCTTATCCTATGCACCCGGCCTTAGTATTAGGTCTGATGATTCAGGTCAGATAGTTGATATTTCGGCTAAGGTTCCAAAGGTGCGAAAGAGATTTCGGCAACTAGGGCCTTCAGAAAGAGGAGAAAAGCTAACAGATAGATTATTAAAGGCGCCGACAATAAGAGAGCGCAGAGAGGCGGTTCAGTCAATCGTTAGTGAGGGTATCTTATATGATGGGCCTGAAGTCCTGGCTGGTTTAGAGAAGGCCATGCATAAAGATAGCTCGCTTGAGTTGCGAGAAGAGATAAGAGAGGCCCTAAAGACGCAAAGAGACGAGCTGGTTGAATATATCTGCGATCCTAAAGAGTTAGAGAGGATGCATACTTTGGAGATGCTCTCTCTCTGGCCGATGGTCGATCTATTAACCGAGGGTATGAATGCCATTTTTAGTACGGTTGATTTAAAAAGGCTTTGGAGATATGCCGGTCAGGTCTTAAAACTGATAGCTACGAGCGATAGACTTGAATGTGCGCAGAGAATGGATAGAGATATTCATAAAGTAGTAAAAGTCAGTTCTCTACCTAGTCACAAAAAGACCTTTAATAGAGCTTATGAAGTTCATCGTATCGAGACTAATTTCCTACAAAGACACAGAATGTACCTTACTATTTCACGATTTGATATACAGGGTTTATCCGATGAAGTCGATTTTAGCAATCCGGGACCAGTGGCCGACCTTGTTAAAAACGCCAAGAGAGAAAGAGAGGGGTTTAAATATAATATTGCCCCTGAATTCTATCTATATGTACAAGGTCCTGCTACATTGCGTCGCTATTTCCTAGAATCAATAGCGGAAGCCTTTTGCCAGTATTTATCGGCCCCTGAAGATATTGACAGCCAGGCTGCCTATTCAAACCTGATGGCCAATGTAGCCGGCCATATGAGTTTAATAGAAAGAAGACGCCCTAAAGAGAGGAGAGTTAAAAGAAGAAGGCGAGAAAGGCGTGGGCCCACCACAATTGAGGGGCGATATCAAGCTATCGCTAAGGGGGATCTAACTGCTTTAGGTGAGGAATTAGATGAAACAGCCGGAGCCCTTACCGGCATTCAAGTTATTGTTGATGATTCAAATGCTCTTCGCTCCCAGGTTTTTGAAATAAACCGCCAGCTTGCAACTGAAAGGCTTCGTTTGGAACATCTGATTTCTCTCTTGAGAAAAGGTCTAGAGGGGAAAGGACCCCACCTAAAAGGAGGGATTGTCCTGGTCGGCGCAGGCGCAATATCACCTTGGGCTGGACTTGCAATACTAGGTCTAATGCTTATAAATGACATAATCTATGAAGTAACCCATGATGAAAGATACTACCAGGCGTTATTAAGGAAGCACCCATGGCTGGCCAAGGTATTTATCTTCTTGAGAAATAAAGGGCTCGTCTATTGTCAGTATTTCCTTCCGCACCTAAAAGATTTAAGAGATTTTATATCCGCACATATTAGTCCCGAGGTAATCCTGGCCCCAATAGCGGTTATGCCGGGGGTAGGTACCCTCCCTATATTTAACATCGTTTTTAGGAAACATAGACCGGAAGACGGCAGGAAGAGTCCAGGTTCAAGGAAATATCGAAAATATGTAAAAGGCAAGGGTAAAGATAAGAGACCAAAGGGTGGACCTTCCACCAGAGCCGATCTTGAAATATCAAAACTCTGTCAAGAAGCGAAGGGTTTGGAACCTGCTGAAAGGTTAAGGCCCTTACTTCAAGCATACGATTTAAATAAAAGGGACCTGGTTGTTTTGAATGAGCTTGCCATGGCATATCGCAAACTAGAAAAGCTCCAAGAAGCGGAGGATAAGGTCCGCGCCTCTATTAAGCAGGCAAGAAGACTTTTGAGTAAAAATCAAAGACGGGAATTTGCCACTCGTAACCTGGGTATGGCTTATGGATTACTTGCCGGTATTCTAGTTGCCCAGAATAGATTGGATGAGGCCTGCCAGGCCCTTCATCAAGAGATAAGATATGACCGTAATAATTTCATAGCTTATACCTATCTTTCTAGTGTACAACTCGACTTAGGCCGGCTAGACGAGGCTTACCAATCTATTATGGTGGCTATAGAGTTAAAACCTGATGATATCGTTGCCCGTAGTCATCTTTTCAATATTTTACGTGCTAGGGGTGATTTGGATGGTGCCCGCGCAGTAGCCGAAGAACAGATCAAGCTATGGCCTGAGAGGGCAGATGGTTATATTAACCTCTCTTTTATCTTATTCAATTTTGGCCAGTTGGAAGAAGCCTGCGAATATGCCAAGAGGGCCACAGAACTCGAGCCCGATAGCCCTGTTAAACATGGTAATCTCTGTCACATTCTTCTTGCCTTGGGTAGGTTGCATGAAGCTCGAGCTGCCGCTTGCAAATCTATAGAACTCGACCCAGATAACCCTATAAGCTATGGCCATCTCTGTAGGGTCCTACTTGCATTGGGCGAATTAGAAAAGGCCCGCACTGCCGCAGAAAAATATATAAAACTTGCCCCAGATGACCCCATAGGTTATGGCCATTTCTGTAATGTCCTACTTGCATTGGGCAAGCTGGATGAGGCCTGCAAGGCTGCTGGAGATCATGTAAAACTCAATCCCAATAATCCTATAGGTTATATTCATCTATCAGAGGCCTTACTTGCCTTGGGTGAGTTGGAGGAGGCCTTGGAAGCGACCCGGAAGGTTATTGAGCTGGAGCCCGATAACCCTATCGGTTATATGCAGGAATCTATAGTTTTACATGCATTAGGTTTGAGGATCTCTATTTTGCAGGGAGAAGAAAAAGCGAGAGGATTTTGCAGAAAAAACGAAGAGGTTACTGATTACCTTGCTGATTCATATTCTCCATCATTTATTCACTGGCTTAAAGGCGTTATCGATACTGAAGAGATCCCATATCCCAGGGGGATTCCTGATGGGAGCAAGAGACATATTATCGCGGAACATCTACTAACCCCAGAATCATTACCAAAGAGAGGTACCTACACCACGTTCTTTCCACCGGGCTTTACTGAAAGTAATGCCGATCGATGGTTAGAAGCAGGCCTTAAAAATTTGTCTTCTATACGCGATCTTCCGGATGGCACCAAGTTAGATTGGTGGCCGAAACATATATTGGCGGCATATTTTAAAAGCGCAGAACCGGAAGGACTAGTGCGTATGACATTTCTTTTGGATAGAAGAGGCAATATAGTCACGGCCTATCCTGATTTTGGGCCGGGAGTAACTCATTACAAAGGGATGATACCGATGTCTACGGAATCACACCGCTTAGTCCCCCATAATCTGCCAATCTGGAATAAAGATAGCCGCCAGCCCATAAACGTTCTGGTAGGCAATTCCGAAAGAGGTTTTAAGGCCATCTTTAACAGTCCTTTATTGTCAGAACTTGAATTTATCGAAAGGGAGCAGCTTATCTGGCTGGCGGCTACAGAAGGAGAGCCTTACCAAGACGACCATTATTTTTATTATAAATATACCCCAGATTCTGCTACCTGGCGGGATGCTCCTACAGTCTTTCTTAAGGTAAGCAAAGAGTCGTTCAGAACGCTCGATATTTTAGAATCGATACCAGATAGGGCAAGGCCATACAGACCCCAAGAACACCTAAAGGGAGGATTTGCATTAGCAGGCCTTGGTGTAAGCACAATCTCGCCTTGGGCACCCCTTGCAATACTGACACTCATGTTAATAAATGATATTATTTATGAAATCACCTACAATGATAAATACTACCAATCCCTTCTAAATAGCCACCCGTGGCTTGCGCGGGTGTGTAAGTATCTTACCGACAAAGGCCTCGTATACCAAAGATACCACAAATACTTCCCTAAGTTTATATCTAAACATATCCACACATTCATATTGTCAATAATTGATATATTAACCAGAACAAAAATAAAATTCCAAAGCCCGATTGTATATCCAGTTACCCCTGAAGGCATGGTAGGACCGCCTGTCTATCAATCCCCTATAATCGTGATGATGGCGGATAAGGAACCGACAGGCGAAGGAGAGCCAGAAGCAGCTGAGATTAAGGCACTTAGAATAGTTGCTGAGCAGCATAAAGAGAAGATCAATTTTGGAGATCCTTTATTGACTATTGAAGAGGCGTATCTTTATGCGAAGGCGATGCTGGATCTGGCCCGGGTATATCTGGACAGCGGAGATAGGGCAAACGCCTTCTGGTGCGCTGAAGAGGTGCTGCATTTCCCTATACCATGGAGCGATTTCCCGCAGCAGCGCGTCTTTCCTTTTGTAAAATTAGCAAAGATCTTGATAGAACAAGGCGATGAGGTCATATATGAGGAGGCCTTGCCGGAACGGCAGAGGCAGCTTAGGCTCTGCGTGGCCAATGCCCACTGCGACCTGGGAAAGCGCAGATTAAAAGAGATTTTAGAATTAGAGAAGAGAAAAAGAAATCCTTACGCAGAAGAACTTTCCGGTATGAGAATGGAGGCCATGGAGCATATAGTTATTACACAGAAAGGCTTTGAAGATTATGTTGCACAGTGCGCCTCGTCCGACATAAGTGACGATCGATATGAAAGAAGGGGATTTAAAGATTCTCTACACGGCCTTGTCTATATTTTCGGTCTTTTGGCTGAGAATAGTCTCTATCACGGGGATTATGAAAAAGCAAAAGAGTATTGGAGCAGAATCGAATCTACATTAAGGATAGGGAGAAATGTGGGTGTAGAAAGATTATGGCGGCCTCTGGAATCGGTAAAGAAATATATCGAGATCGGTTTTGAAAGAAGTCTCCTCTTTGAAAAGAATGAGGGTGATAAGATTTATGAATTTAGGCAGCTCATAGAAGAGAGCCTGATCGCCGTTGAGATTGAAGAGGAGGCAGGCAAAGAGGAGGTTGTCTCGACAAGGCCCGCAGAACCCGTACGGCCAGAGGGGATATATGTTACACCTACTCCCATAGATCCGAGAAGAAGAGCGATTGTAAATAGGATGAAGTACGGACATCCGGAGCTTATCCTTCCATTCTTCATCCGCAAAGACGGAGCCCTGAAATTGTACAACGCTAAGACCCATTCGGGCGCATACGTAAATATCAGAATACGGGTTTTTATAGACGAAGCGCTTACGAAAGATGGCCGCGGTATCGTTATAACCGATAAAATATTCAATGACGGATGTGAAGGGATTGTTGTCTGGGCAATTGATGACGGAAGGGAGAGGGAGTTTCCGATTGTAAGCTATAAGATCTCCAGAAACGGGAAATTTTTTAGAGAACCCAAGAGGGTGGGTTTGGATCTGGAGGAGTTCGAGGGTAAGATAAACTTTGCTGTCAAAGACCTGGAGGTC
>JABMRJ010000168.1 GCA_013202745.1 Candidatus Omnitrophota bacterium | reverse complement strand
AGATAAGAGGCCCTCCGGACCATGTATTCGGAGGTTTTGCCCTACCAAATCTAATTCTTATAGATAACCAACTCCTATCCCCATCTACCCCAGAATATGTCCAGCAGGCAGCCCTCCTACACGAAGGCGGCGAATCCCTAGGATACGGCCACAAATACCTAAGAGGCGCAGGAAAGAAAGAGAGAGATGGAAAAGCTCCCCATGGATACAACCACGGCTTCGTTGCAAGGGTCTTAGGTGACACTGCGCAGGATGGTTTGACTGATTGGCTTGTCAGGAAGAAGGATTTCATTCCTAAAATAGCCCCTGAATATGCGCAGGATTTTGTGCAAGAGTTTATTACGATGCTGGACGGCATTGACTTATCACAATCGCCTGAAAGATGCAGAAAAGAAATAATGGAAGGTTTTGATAAACTTAGACAAAAACAGGAAGATCTGTGGTTGCAGCCCTACCTTATGCTCGATGATGAGAGCGCGATACTAATATTCAAGAACGGCCCGAATGCCATCAGATTCGGCACAAGCGTTATTGCGTACAAGATCCCGCTTACTAGTGAAAGAGTCGCAGAGTTAAAGGCATTATTAGATACTGAAGGCGCATTAGCTTTATTAAGAGAACTTTATATTCCGCACGAGGCCTACCTTGATAGATTCGAGACCGAAGAGCGCATAGCCATTGCTGCAAGGTCCATGGACCATTCAACGCATTTAAATTATCCGGGATTGTTGCACTTTTTGCAAACGGAGTTAGGTTATTTACTATGGGCATTGAGAGAGATACCAGTAGATACCACCAACGAGGATGCAAGAAATCTATTAACAGCGGCTAAAAAGAGTGTAGATTTTTGTAGTGAAATTTGTCATAACCTAATGAGTATCGTAAAATATCATAAGGGCACTAAGGTATTATGTCTCAAAGAAAGCGGAATTAAAAAGAGAGAGGAATTAATAGAAGCCCTTGAAGAATCTTTAAGAAGATTATTAGTTTTACAAACAGAATGGAATAACAATTATGCCGCTATAGAAGGATTTAAAGTAAATTATAAAGATAGAATAGAAGATATAGAAATAGTCGAACTCGTAAACAAATGGATACATGATGCGATAGCTATTCTGCAGGCCGAAAGGGATTTTATTATGGCCGAGAGCAATGATTCTATTGAGACAAGAAACGGCGTGGAATTATTAGAAGCGACTATTCCCGTAGGCGCAAAGAGCGAGATGTCGACGATATCCGTAGAGCCGATAGAGATTACAGAACCCAAGTTTTCATTGCCGATGATTCATAGGAAAACCGGAAAGCATTGGACGCTTGACGCTGAAATAGAAGATCTCGAGAGTTTAAGAGAATACAGCCTAAGCGGGAACTGGCGCGCACTCGCATTTTCTATCGAAAATGCAATTTACGGTGCTGCAAATGCGTCTATAGCCGCTTACATGAAAAAGATAGCTGAAGGTGCTGACGAAAATGATCTGGTTAAGCCAAAGGTCGAGATTAAAGTAAATGTAGTTACATTAGAAGATGGTCATGATTACATCAAAGTCGTAATAAGGGACTACGGAAACGGCATACCAGAAGAGCATAGGTTCAAAATATCCGACCCTGACTTTAGCACCAAAGCCCGCGAAACTGGCTGGGCCTTTGCAAGGAGGGCGATACATGATGCAGGCGGAAAGGTTGAGATAGACTCAAGGACTGCAGATGATGAAGAGTATTCAGAGGCACGGGCGCAAGCAGGCGTAGGTACTGACGTCATAATCCACTGGCCGGTGAACCCTCCCAAGAAGATACTCCTTGTATACCTTGTGGATGAGAATAACCCGTCTTTAGACTTCCCTGTCGGACTTTATGCCTTAAAGAGTTATTTGGAACGTCAGTATGGGGAAAGATGCACTGTTGAGATTAAGGATGTGCAACTTGAGGATATGGAGAGCATCGTTGCCTATGCGATTGAATCCAAACCCGATATGATAGGGCTCTCTTTAATGATAGGCGCAGATAAGAGATTTGAAGAGTTTATGTCAAGTTTTGCTTCTCGGGCACCTCCGGAATATAAGCCATTATTAGTGGCTGGAAAGAATATTCCTACGTTTGTTCCAGCTGAATTATTGAAGAAATATCCAGAGCTTATATGCGTACGCGGAGAAGGCGAATTGGCTATCGGAGGCCTGTTGGAATATATGGAAGGCAAGAACGAGCTTTCCAGCGTTAATAATATAGTCTATCTCGAAGACGGCAGTCCGGTCGATACCCAAAGGAAGCTATTGCCGAGTCGCGATTTAGTTGGTAAAGTCGATTACTCTTATGCGCGGGAGTATATATCAAGAGGCGGTAATGTATGGATGGAGACCGCTAGAGGCTGTCCATGGGGCGAATGCGCCTACTGCTCGGGAAATATCTATTGGGGTATGGTTATATGGAGGCACAGGCCGGTTGGCGTGATAGTCGAAGAATTGAGACAACTTGAAGAATTGGGAGTAAAGAGGATTATGCTTACAGATGAAGAATTTTTCGGAGGCAACATGGGAGGAATAGAGCGCGCAAGGAAGCTCGCTTTAGCGATTATAGAAAGCGGCGTGAATATATCATTCTATACAAACGCAAGGGTAGATGCTATATGTAATTCAAAAGATACACCGCAAGAAAGAGAAAGAAGACTTGAAACATTGAAGCTTTTAAAGAGAGCAGGATTACAGACGATATTTTTAGGAATAGAGACGGGTTCCCCTTCCCAGATGTGGCGCTATCAAAAAGGCCTGGCCCCTATTAATGGAGTAAAGGGTAATGAAGAGGCGATAAGGATGTGCGAGGAGGCCGTAAGAATATGCAAAGAGATAGGTTTTGAAATGGCCATAGGATGGATAATGCTCGAACCGCTAGTGACAAAGGAAGAGCTCCTGGAATGTATCAATTTTATCAAGCGCAATGAGATATTAAAATATCTTAGCACTCCTTTAAACCAGATGATAATGTACAAATCCACCTCTTATTACAACCTTGTAAGAAAAGAAGAGAAAAGATTGGGGAGGCCATTACTTAGCGATGAGTGCGACATCAGGACCTTGGCTTATGAAGTCGTCGATTTTAAAAACCTCGACGTTAAAATAATCGCAGGAGTACTAAAGGAGTACGTCGACAGCGAACGCGATTTGTATAATAGTCTGAAGTGGTTTATAAGGTTCAACCCTCACGCAAATGAAGAAGAATTTAAATATATAAGAGAATATCTCGAATTATTCAAAAGATGCCAGATAGATCTTGCCGAAGCCCTTGTTAATTTGAAGGAAGAAGAGATTTTGGAGTCAGCGAAACCTCAAGAGTTATCAAGAAGGGCAATTGAAGAGAGAAACAAGCTGGCCATGAATTTGAGACGGGCTATTGAAGATAATGGACACGCTGCGGCCTGCAAGAGGATTAAGGATCAATTAGACGCTTATTTAGGGGCTATTGCAGAGCCAGAGAGCAAAACCATGGCTGCGGAAGAAACAAAGAAGGATGCCATAACGCCACAGACACCGGAAGGATTTGAAGAGTCCTTAAGAGGCGTAGCAGATGACGGGTTTATGGCGATGATGCTCCAATCTGTGACGCGCAATATAGGGCGTAACGGCAAAGAACGCATAAATGGTGTTGAGAGAGTAGATAATGAAGAGGAGGTCAAACACATCTTATTGCCGCGCGACAAGAGGGTATTCCAGATATTCCACAGACTCCAAAACGGCGGCATAAATGGTTATACCAACTATGTTGAGAGATACTTCAGGATAATGCACAATATTGAAATAAAGATACATTTCTATGGATCAGAAGAGGAATTACCGGCCGTAATAAGCGATTTTAACAGTAATCAGAGGAATACGGTTGTATATGCAGTTAACGCCTTAGGGAATAAAGCAAAGCAGTCTCTGGGATTGTTGGATAATGATTTTGGAAAACACACAGCAAGGGTTATAAATATACTTTTACATGACGGAGAAGAACTCGCCGTGCCGATATTAACCGCCGCGTTAAAGGCGCTGCTTGTATTAGAGATCCATCACAAAAAAGAACTAAGAAACGGCCGCTTTAACCATATTATCTTTAGATTAATAGAACTGGAGAAAAAGATACATTCCGTTAATGAACTGCCCGAAGGCCATATCTTAAAGACTCTTGAAGAAAATCCCGAAGAGGCAGATATTATATTCAGAGAAGGTCTTAATTCAAGATGGCCGCCGGTTGAGCTGTTGCTCGAAGGCGGCAGATTGGATAGGGTAATAAGAGGCGAACAGCGCCTCTACGAGGCATTGTAATCATAGATTTATCCCGGGAAGTACGGTCCGGATTGGCCGACCACAGGCGGCCTTAACCCGGACCGCCCGGGAGATATTGAACGTCCGGGGGACAATTGTAAGAAAATGGTCTGGGAGATGCTCATGCTTAGCCGACCACAGGCGGCTAAGCCACTGAGCCCCAGGCCGTTTTATTGATAAGAACCTATGCCTCCCTTTTCCTCAAAAGTTGTGAATATTGACTTTCTATATCATAAGTGATATATTATGACATAATATTAGGGGCTTTAGGGGCTGTGGTGAAGCGGGATCACACCACAATGGCATTGTGGTATCACGGGTTCAATTCCCGTCAGCTCCACCAACCTTCGCACTTGCAACGCTTAGGCGACTTAAGTGCTTCGGTTGGCAAGCCTGTGAAGGACCTTTACTTATTTGCCAAATTAGCGAAATTGGCAGACGTATTACAATCTGTCAAAAACATATGCCAGAGTGATGGAACTGGAATACATTGCGGTCTCAAAAACCGTTGTTCGAAAGAACATGAGGGTTCGAATCCCTCCTCTGGCACCACTTCTAAGATAAAATATAAAATCTTATGAATACATGGTCAACAGAAATTGCGTATGCTATTGGGTTAATTACCACTGATGGCAATTTATCAAAAGATAAAAGACATATTACCTTAACCTCTACGGATATAGATCAATTACAGACTTTTTGTAGATGTCTGAATCTTAAGAATAGAATATGTCTAAGCCCGCCTGGTAGTTATTCAAAAAATAGATGCTACAAGGTACAGTTCTCAAATGTAAGATTTTATAATTGGTTATTAACAATAGGGTTAATGGCGAATAAAACTTTTAATCTATTATCTTTAACAATACCAGATAAATATTTTCCTGATTTTCTAAGAGGCCATTTAGATGGTGACGGATCCGTTATCTATTACGTCGATAGACACAATAAATACAAAGGCAAAACTTATACTTACAATAGACTTTATATTACTTTCCGTTCCTGTAGTTTATCTCATATAAAATGGCTTCAAGAGAGTATTAATAGAATTTTAGATATAAAAGGAAGCCTAAGTGGATGGAGAAATAAAAAAAAGAAAAACAGAAAAACTTTATGGACATTAAGATTTTGTAAAAAAGATTCTTTAGTTTTACTTAATTACATATATTATAAGACAGATCTACCTTGCTTGTTACGCAAAAAGAACATTGCAGATAATTTTTTGAAACTATCAAATATGCATGAGACGAACTATGCGCATAGGGGTACACGTATCCATAGCGGGTAAAATATACGAGGCCATAGATAGGGCAGAGGAGATCGGCTGTGAGACGATACAGATGTT
>JABMRJ010000167.1 GCA_013202745.1 Candidatus Omnitrophota bacterium | reverse complement strand
TTTACATGGCAGCAGATCTCATGGGCTCAAGGAGGGCAGTCACTATCTTTAAAGCCTCAAGGTAGCCCTGCTGGAGTATCGGGGGACCAGCTAAAAGATATATCCATCCCAAAAGACAAAGCCATAACCAAAGAGATAAACCTTGAGGGCTCGGATGAACTTATAATAAACATCCAGGACGCCCATGACTCTTTATCTGCGCAGTACTCCATAGTAGATATCCTCGATACATTAGTAAAAGAGTACAATCTTAACCTTGTAGCATTGGAAGGATCTTCAGGCTATATAGATACATCCCTCCTTAAGACATTCCCTCACAAAGACATTAGGCGAGATACAGCAGACTCCCTCATGAAAGAAGGCGGGCTGTCAGCAGGTGAGTTCTTTTCAATAGTAAATGACAAAGATATAAAATTATATGGTATAGAAGACAATTCACTCTACAAAGAGCACGTAGCTGCATTCTGTAAAAACATTGAGAGAAAGCAGTCTTGTGTTAACACAATAGACCTACTCATATCAAACTTAGGATTAATAGAAGACTCCATATACCCAGAAGATATTAAGAAGCTGCAAAGGGTAAGCCAGGATTACAAGGCTGAAAAGATAGACTTTAGGACCTACTGGGAGTACATAAGAGGGGAGAGTTCTAAGAACAATTTTGGGGACAGATCTAAGATCAATTTTGAAAACGTCCCTAATCTTAAGATACTGTCTGAATCGATTAAACTTGAAAAACAAATAGACTTTAAGAAAGCAAACCTTGAAAGAGAAGACATAATCCTTAAGCTAAAAGGAACCCTTAAGAAAGCGGACCTTGAGCTCTTAGTCCTTAAATCTCTACAATACAAGCTTAAAAAGATAGATACAAAAGAATTCCATACATACCTGACAGACTTAGCCTTGCTAAACCTACCAAATGAGCTTGATAACTACTCAAATCTAATCAAATACGCAGAATACGTAAATATCTATGAAAGAATAGACATAGTAAGCCTCTTTGCAGAGATGGAGGAGTTTGAAGAGACAATAAAACAAAGCCTCTTTACTCAGGATGACCAAAGGAGCCTAAACACCCTAAAGAATCAGGCCATAATACTAAAAGACCTATTCAGCATATCTCTTACAACAAAGAGGCTCGAATATCTATTAAGCAACTTAAACTTAATAAACACCGGTGCCTTCCAAAACTTCCTTAAAAAATACAATATTACTCAAGACCTAAATAATCTTTTTTCTAACCTTGATGAAGCCATAGAATTCTACAAGCTTGCAAAGGAAAGAGACAAAGCCCTTATAAATAACACCCTGAAGAGAATGCGTAAAGACAATACCAAGATAGCAGCCCTTGTAGCCGGAGGTTTTCACACAGAAGGTATAACAGACATACTCAAGAACAAAGAGACCTCATACCTGATACTCGTACCTAAGTTCGATGAAAATGCCCCAAAAAGGCCATACGTAGCAATACTTACCAAAAAGACTACCCCATACCAGGAACTCCTTGACACAGGCAGATATCAATTAGCTACATCCTCACACTTTGCAAACGGTGTATTCGGCATAAATGAGACACTAAGCTGGGTTGAGAGGTTTGTAGAGGCGGCTATAAGAAGGGCGCATGAACAAGGCCTCGACCTACAGGAGACTGCAAACATATGGATAAACGCCTATAGGACGGTCCAAAACAACCTAAGAAAAAGCAAAGAGATACAGGAAGGCGTCCTCATAACGCCCGAACAGGTGGAGGCCATAATAAATGAATGTGTAGCTAAATACTCAGCCCAGAGGTCCGGAAGAAAGTTCGAGAGAACGGATGCGGCAGAGAGGTTAAGAAGAGAGCTCGGGCTAGAAGCGCCTGCTCCGGCACCTCAGGTAGATAGAGCAGAACCTGGAAAACCCGCCGGCTTCCATGCCAAGGTGGATCCGGGCAAGGTTAAAGCAGGCAGGGGTAAGGTAACACCTGAGGGAACGATTGATTTTAGCAGAAGAAAGATTAAGGGGATGACAGAGAGCCAGTTGATAAGTTACCTTATTTATCAGGCGGCAAAAGATGTCTTAAATAGATTAGAAGAAAACGGTATCATGCTTCCCCGAGGCGAGTTGATGCTTAAGATGCAGCAGCTTGCAACTCAAAGGCCAGAAGATGTCTCAGCGCTCTTAGAGAATTTACAGAAGATAGGCGAACTCAATATCTATTCCTATCATATGAAGGCCGCTGGCGGCGCAAAAGACTCGGATAGTCTCTTTGAGGACCATGTAGGAAACGGCAGGGCCGGGATAAATATAGACGCTATAGTCGTTTTAGGCAGCCCCAAGGCAATAATAGACGCGATAGCAATAGGGTTCTTTGGCCATGAACTTCTCGGCCATGAGGCAAATCCCGGCCTGGCTGAGGGAGGGTTGCTTAAACGGGATGTTGAGAACGCAAGATCCCTTGGCGTAGATGCGCAACCCCTTCGCGGCATATTGCTGAGTGATTCAGAATTTCTGCAGGTCCTGGAGCCGGAAGAAGCCCCACAGCCGCAGGCGGAAATCCCCCAGCCGCAGACAGAGGATGACGAAAGGGCCCCGCTGGCTAGTAGAAATAAAGAATTGCTGATAGGCATCGGGGTGAACCCTGAAAATGTAAGCGGGCGATACCTCCGCATAAAAGATTTGGGAGAGAGGATCAAAATTCTAAGGGATAATAATTTGCTGCAGGAAGACGGGACGATCGGCAATAGATTATCACTTCTAAGATATAGAGAAGAGACGTTGAATGAAAGGATCGGATTGCTGAAACGGTTCGGATTCAGGGTAAACGCTGCGAATATACGGGATATAAGAGACGCGAATACCCAGGAATGGATTTCGGCTTTACAAGGACTAAAAGACAAAAAAGTAGAAGATGAACCTTATACGGTTTACATGTACAGAAAGCTTGCGAATATACTTCAAGAAGCAGGCGTTACACTCCAAAACTTAAGGGATTACAAAAAATCCCCTCCCAAAACCGCAATAGAGATGCTGATAGCCCTATACGTTTCAGGCCGCAGCGCTGCTATCAAGAAGCTCCTCTCAAAGCCGAAGACGCATAGAGCCAGGTTTATGGAGCTACTGGATAAAGTCTTACCGCGCCTGAACGAACTACACGGCTTATACCAAAAGGCCAAAAAGATAGGGTCTCATTATGAAGATTTAAAAGATGAGATATCTTATCTTTTACATATAGAGCGTTTAAGCAGAATAAGCGAACTTGAGCATATTGATGGAAGGATAGACGAAATAAGGGGAAAGATTCAAGCGGGAATAGATGCAAGAGAAAGAGAGATAGAGACTGAGAGAGAAAAGAAACAGAGAGAAATAGCTCTGGCCGAAGAAGCAATTAACTTGCCTGCAAAGAATAGGGCGCTTCTTGAAGAAATAGGCGTCCCCGCCAGAAAAATGAGGGATTATCTCAAGATAAAAGACTTAGAAGCAAGGATAGATAATTTAAGAAGCCAGGGTCTCTTAGGCAATGACGGAGAGATAGATATAGTGGGGGATGGTTTTACAGATACTCAAATCAAGGTTTTGAAAGAGGGCCTTAGAAATTACCAGAGAGAGAACCCTTCTTTTGATTTTGAAGGTGTAGCCATAGAGATTGTAAGCGGTTTACCGCGGGTTGCAGAAGCCCAGAGAAGAGAGAGAGGAGAACGGGTTATTGTAATAGACTCTGCAGCATTCGAAACCGATACAAAGATAAAAGACCTCTTGTTAGATAAAATTCCGCACGAATTGGATCATATAGACTTAGGATTAACAAATAGCGTAGAAGAAGAGATTACCGTAATCTTTCGTTCGTTAAAAAGACTTACTATAGAGGGCTATAGAAAGGATGTATTAGGCAATATTCACACCATGGCTTATTTTAGGAATATCTGCTATTTTATCAATCCCGAAGAAGAGATTAAGATGTCGAATGAAGAGGTGCTGGATGAATTAGCTGGATTTGGCGAAGTTGAGACAGAAAGGATGTTTGAGAATGAAGAACTGCTAAACGGCATTTTAGGGTTTTTGGGTTCTATGGATTTAAGGATAAGAATCTTGAGAAAAAGAGATATTCCATTAAGACTTTATAAAAATTTCTTAAGATATAGCCCTAAGGTCATTGAAGAACTTACTGAGTTAAGACCTGCCGCGGTTATCCAAAGAGAAGCTAAGCCGCTTAAAAGACTAGAGCTTAGGCCGGATGCGCCTACATCTATAAGAGATTATGTAGAAGTAAATAATAGGCTTTTCGAGCTTGAAGGAAAGGTATCTTCGCGTTCGTCAGCCTTTGATATGAGATTAGGAGAGAGTCAAAAAACGATAAATTATATAAGGACTATTCTATCTGAAATGGCAATCGAAGTAACAATAGAAGTGCTGCAATCAGATGATCCCAGAATAAGAGGCAGGACAGTCAATACCTTAGGTAATAATATCTACTTTAACGAAAATGCCACCAGGGCAGACCTATGGATGTATATAGCTCACGAAGTTGCGCATATATCAAGAGAAGAAAAAGGCGCAAGGATAGTTGATATTGAAATATTAAGAAGGACGAGAGAGATCGCCCAAACAATAAGAGCGGTAGCAGAGAATACGCAGGGTGATATAAGTGCGTTCCTGATAAATATGGCAGATGCCATAGAATATCAAGCTTTGTATTACGAATTGGATATACACACCGCAAGATTGCAGACAACAGAAGAAGGGAGAAGATTCCTGGATCAATATCAGCTCGGAAAGATTGAAAATACCCCCCCTGATTATGTCGAATCTGTTGCGGCCTCACTTACAGAAAAGATAGGTGCGATTATTGAGGTACCAGCCTTAGTTACAACCCTTACCGATATTATAGAAGGTCAAACCGTGCTTACCGAAGATTTAAGAAATAAGATTATACGTACAACCTTCAGAAGATTATTAGAATCTCCACGGGAAAAAGTAGAAGAAGAAAGCCAGGAAATCACCGATATTTTAGAAAGATGGGTTAATAATCAGATAAGAGAAGCCGAGGCCAGGACGCTATCCAAACCCTTACCCGAAAGATTAATGCGTATAGTAGAAGACCATAACGGCGACATTGGTAAATTAAGAATAAGAGAATTGGAGGATTGGTTCAGAGATGAAATTAATAGAACAGCGGATATTGATGAAAAAGCTCAATTGGAACAGATTGTATCAGACTGGTTATTCAACGTAATAAAAGAAAACGTTTCCTATGACGAGGACTTTTTTGAGTTAAGAGACGCTTTAGGTAGAGAAGCTGCAAATTGTTTTGGTTTCGCACAAGTATTTACAGCATTTGCTAGTAAATTTGGCCTTGCTGTTGGAAGTGTGCATGTTTTTCGCGGCCCGCAGGGAGAAATTTTTAGAAATAGCAAAGGAAATATTATGGAACATATGTGCAACATTTTGATGCTATCGGATGGCAGAAAGTATCTAGTAGATTTGACAATCGGTAAGAAAGCAATAAGATACCAAAAAATAAAATTAGAAGTAAAAGAAAGTGGAAAATGGAAGGTAGGCTATGTAGATGCCAGAGAAACTCAAAAAATAGAAGAAGTAAGAGGATTGCCTAAAAGAAAGATCGAAGCAGCTATTTATGGCAGTCGAGGCAAAATTCATGCGGAAAAAAGAGAATTTGATAGAGCGATTGAGAATTTTAATAAAGCAATAGAATTAGATCCAGAATTAACCTTGGCTTATAGTAATCGAGGTGTTGCCTATGCGGGAAAAAGCGAATTTGACAATGCATTCAAAGATTTTAACAAAGCGATAGAATTAGATCCAGAAGTTGTTATAGCTTATGTTGCCCGGGGTAGTACCTATGTGAAAATAGCTGGGTTTGATAAGGCGATAGAAAATTTTACCAAAGCATTAGAATTAGATCCTGTATTTTTTAGCGTTTATGTTGATCGAGGCAAGGTCTATGTAAAAATAGGTGAATTTGATAAGGCGATAGAAGATTTTACCAGGGCAATAGAATTAAATCCTAAATTAGCTGAGGCCTATACTAATCGTGGATATGCCTATATGGAAAGAGGCGAGCTTGATAAGGCAATGACAGACTTTAATAAGGTGATAGAGCTTAATCCATCCAATTCTATGGCATATAATAACCGAGGCGCCGTTTATACAAAGCAAGAAGAATATGCTAAAGCAATTGCAGACTTTACCAAAGCATTAGAGTTGAATCCTAATAATGAAATGGCCCGAGATAATTTACGAGATACTTACCTTAATCAAGGTAAGGTTTATATGGAAGCAGGTGAATTAAATAGAGCAACGGAGTGTTTTAACAAAGTAATAGAACTCGATCCATCCAATTCTATGGCATATAACAATCGGGGAAGTGTTTATGGAACACGAGGAGAATTTGCTAAAGCAATCGAAGATTTTACTAAAGCATTAGAGTTAGACCCTAACAATGGATTGGTACGGAAAAATTTGCAAGTTATAAGAGCAAGACTGGCCGAAAAGAAAGAGAGAAGAAAGCCTTCCAGGGAAGCTATTACCCATAATGAGCGAGGTATTGCTTATGTAAAAACAGGTGAATTTGATGAGGCGATAGCGCACCTTAACGTTGCAATAGAATTAGATCCTAAATTCGCACAGGCTTATACCAATCGAGGTCTTGCCTATGTAAAGAAAGGTGAACTAGATAGGGCGATGGAAGACTTTAACAAGGCCATAGAACTCAATTCGTCCAGTGTTATGGCGTATAACAATCGAGGTGGCATTTATGCAATGCAGGCTGAATATGCTCAGGCGATTGCAGACTTTACTAGAGCGTTGGAGCTAGATCCCGATAATAAGATGGCGCAGGATAATTTGAGAGGGGCTAAAAGATCAAAATTGGCAGAGGAAAGAAAACCTCCCGAGCAAGCAGTTACCTATTTTGATCGCGGTGTAGAGTGCATGGATTTAGGAGAATATGACGAGGCTATAGAGAATTTTACAAGGGCAATAGAATTAGATCCCGAGGTTCCCCCCGTAGCTTATAATAATCGGGCTATAGTTTATATGAAAATAGGAGAATACAAAAAGGCGCTGGAAGATTTTACTAGAGCGTTAGAGTTGGATCCCGATGATAAAATGGTGCAGCGTAATCTAGGAATTGTGAGAGAAAAATTGAAAAAAGGAGAAGGAGGAGAAGGACAGAAGGAAAGGCCTTCTGAGGAAATAATCGCTAAGCTTAGATTAGGAGTTAGTTACCTTAATAAAGGAGATCTTAACAAAGCGATAAAGGTCTTTACTGAAATAATTACACCATACCCGAACTATGCCGCCGCTTATTTAAATCGAGGCGTGGCTTATGCAAGACTAAAAGATTTTGATATGGCCATAAAAGATTTTGATAAGGCGATAGGATTAAATCCTTCTTATGTCCAAGGCTATGTCAACCGGGGTATTGCTTATATGGAGAAAGGTAAATATGCCAAAGCGATTAAAGACCTTACTAAGGCATTAGAACTAGATCCTAATGATGAAGATGCGCGGGCCTATTTAAATAGTGTAAAATTGGCATTAAAAATTGATAGAGAAAGAAAAGGTGTCTTTGGTCGACTTTTTGGAAGAGGCCAGTCACCGATAGCCAAATTTATCGGGAGGGGTGAAGAAGTTACACTCAGGGCCAAAGGCGGTGTAATTGTCAGAGACGGAAGAATTGGCAGAAGGGCCTCTCTCTTAAGACGTTCTATAGCAGACTTAAATAGAAAGTTAGAGATTCTTAGCAGAAAAGGATACAGAGTTTTCGATTATACTCTTGCCAATATAGATAGCGCAGAAGAGTTGCCGGTCAAAGGAAGTGAACCTTCAGAAATTCTTTTGCTCAGAACCGATGTACCATCAATTGCAACAACAAAGAAATGGGCAGAAGAAGCTGATGAAGAACCACAGGAGCCGCAGGAAGAAGCGCCTCAAGTGCAAGAAGAGCTGGTTCAACCGCAAGTAGAAAAATCGCAGCCTCAAACAGAAGAGCAAGTTCAACCTCCAGTAGAAGAGCCACAACCTGAAGCAGCGAAAACGGAAGAGGGGATATCGCAAGAAGCACTTCAGGAAGAAACCGCTGCCGAAGAGAGAGAGCCTTACGATGTAAGAATGAAGAAGGCTTTTGCTAAATATGTAGTCCTTCTATGCTTATATCTGGTATTTGTGCCGGGATTAATAAAATTGACATATCTCACTTATGGCCTGGGTGTTACAGCGATAGGCATTGGAGTTCTGGCCGGTTTTCATATCGGTCTTTTATTTATAGAGAGTATCCCCGAATTTATAATGGGCATATCCGAATGGATTAATAGAAGAAGGCTCCTTATAGGAAGCGCCTCTGCCGTGGCTATCCTCTGTGTTGCAGAGGTGTGGCTGGGGCCGCATTTGAATCCATATATTGAAGATCCCGGAAGCATACCAGGATTAATTGATAAATATACCCTTCTTTTCGATAAGACCATACTCAGCTTTACGCACAATACTCTCCCCGAGATGGGTAATGCTGT
>JABMRJ010000166.1 GCA_013202745.1 Candidatus Omnitrophota bacterium | reverse complement strand
TTTATGGTCTCTGTAACTATGGAGAGATCTTTATCCTGTATCTTAACGGGTATCGCTAAAGCTGCTTTTAAGTCTTTTTTTAATGTAGTCATAGTATTTACCTCTTATCCTGGAGGCCACCCCATCTTTCTTCCGCCAAACATATGCATGTGAAGATGGAATACCTCCTGCCCTGCATCTTTATTGCAGTTTATTACAAGACGGTAACCCGGGTCTATCAGCCCCTTTTTCCCGGCTATCTCGTTACCTGCCAGTATAAGTTTAGAGGCCAACTCCGAATCCTCCGCCTTGAGTTCCGAGACCCTCTCGATATGTCTCTTAGGTATTATGATAACATGGACGGGGGCCTGCGGGTTTATGTCATTGAACGCTAGTATCTCTCCATCCTCATATATTATGGATGAAGGTATCTCTTTCTTTATTATCTTACAAAAGATGCATTCTTTCAATCTAATCTACCGTAATCAATTCGTAATCGAGGTTTCCTAATCCCAATTTGGCGCTGTATTCAAGCTGTATGTTCCAGTCAATATTTGGATAACCGTCTTTCGCATCTCTTAGTCTATCACACTCGGCATCTTTTATCAAGAGATCCATTGTGGCCTTATCGAGCGCTACGGGGTCGAGTGAAGCGAGTATGCCAAGATCGCGTGTTATTGTCGGTTCATCCTTGGCCATGCAGTCGCAGTCTTTAGTTATGTGCATTGCGAAATTCATGAATCCCTTCCTTCTATCCTTTAGGGCGGCGTAAGCATACTCTGCCATCTTCTCCTGCAGATTGTGTATCGATTCATTCCATTTTATCTCTATGGCGCCTACCCTGCAAGCTACTGTACACTCTCCGCACCCAATGCACTCCTCCTTGGATATGACCGCTTTTTTCTTAACCAATTTGATGGCATCTTTTGGGCACCATTTTATGCACAGGCCGCATCCCAGGCACTTTTCCTTGGTAATCTCCGGGAGGACGGTAGAGTGTTGTTCCAGCTTGCCGGCCCTTGATGCGCACCCCATGCCTATATTCTTTATGCTTGCCGCAAGGCCTGTTTGACAGTGTCCGGTAACATGCGCCATGCTTACTATATAGTCAAAGTCGATTATCCCTGAGGCTATCTTGGCCTCCTTTATATGCTTCTTATCTATCTTTAAATTTACATGGTCCCTGCCCGTAATGCCGTCCGCTATTACTATCGGGAGGCCTGTATTCGCGTATGTAAACCCGTGCGAGTGTGCCAGATTTAGGTGTGATATGGTATTGGACCTTGAGCCGATATATATTGTATTAGTCTCTAAAAATGCGCAATTTTGCGAGCGTTCTTTACATAGATCCCCTACTACGGCTGCAAGGGATGGCCTTATAAAACCTATATTATCCTTTTCCCCAAAATGGAGTTTAATGCCGACATAATCATCTTTTGCAATACCTTCGACTATGCCGCTCATTTTTACCAGCTTACTGACCTTTTCTGCCAGTGTCTTGTCATCTTCATCATAACTTGCAGGTACAAAATATACCCTACTCTTCATCTCGACACCTTGTTTATCAGTCTTCCTATGCCCTCTATGCGTACCTCAACCTCATCCCCTACATCCATGGATCCCACACCATGCGGGGTGCCTGTGGCTATGAGATCACCCGGCATCAGGGTACATACCTTCGATATGAAACTTACCAGGTGATGGGGCTTAAAGATAAGATTCTTTGTAGATGATGACTGTTTTATCTTTTTGTTTAGGTAAAGATCTATCTTGAGATCACCGGGATCTATATCGGTTGCTATATGGGGCCCTACAGGGCAGAATGTATCGAAAGATTTAGCCCTCGTCCATTGCCCATCTCTCTTTTGAAGGTCGCGTGCCGTAACATCATTAAGGCAGGTGTAGCCGAGTATGTAATCACCAGCCGTTTTTTCCGGTACATCTTTACAAATCCTCTTTATTACTATTGCGAGCTCTGCTTCATAGTCGAGTCTTTTTACCGATTCCGGGTAGATTATCTTATCGAGATGTCCGATAATAGAAGTGGCGGGCTTTATAAAGATGAGAGGTTCTTTGGGTAGCTCCATCTTGAGCTCATTTGCGTGGTCTATATAGTTTAATCCTACTGCGATTATCTTGGATGGCGCAGATGGTGCGTAACCTATTCTTTTTCCGGACTTGAATGTGGCTAGTATCACCCGAACTTTTCCTTAGGTGTGATCTACTGTGCGGGTTTTGCTTCTTTTGGCTCTGGCGCTTTTTCTTCTGTCTCTTTCTTTGCCTTGGCCTCGGCCTCAACTTTTGCTTTCTCTTCCGCTTCTTTCTTGGCCTTTTCCTTTATCTCTACATCGGAGGCCTTCCAGCATCTCTTGTTGCAGCAATACTTACCGTTCCTATAATACCAGCCTTTACTCTTTAGCTGTTTTCCGCATTTAGCGCACGCGGTAGGCTTTTCTTTTTTCTCTTCCTTAGGTGTTTGCGCTTTGGGTGCTTCTGCCTTAGGTGCTTCTGGTTTGGGTGTTTCTGCTTTTGGTGCTTCTGGTTTGGGTGTTTCTGCTTTTGGTGCTTCTGGTTTGGGTGTTTCTGCTTTTGGTGCTTCTGGTTCTTTCTTCTGTTCCTCAGCGCTCATATG
>JABMRJ010000165.1 GCA_013202745.1 Candidatus Omnitrophota bacterium | reverse complement strand
TTGCAGAACCTATGGATAAGGCAGTCATCGAGACTACGATCTCGGGAAGTGAGGTTGCCAGGGCTATGACAGTGGTGCCGAAATACATCTCATTCCACCCCATCTTGTCTACTATATCTTTGCTGACTGACGTCAGCCAGAAGCTGCCGGCTATTATGATGATACCGTAAAGAGCGAATACAAGAAAGGCCTTACCCTCTTTCTCATGCCGCCTGCCTTTCTCTCCGGAGTCGGAGAGCGTCTTTTTGAAAGAATGAGTGACTATGTACAGGTAGATTATTATAAGCAGAAAGCTTTCCAGCCCTATGTTAAATATGCCTATCACCTTTCCTGTAAAGACGCTTAAGCCAAGCGCTGCCATAATGAGGCCGAGCATAATGAAGGAAAAGGCGCATGATGCAATCAGGTCTTTGTCTACTATGGAGAGCAGGGCACCTTTGCCATATTTAAAATCGAGAACGGCTATTACCATGAGATTTAGCATAACCGATCCTATAAGGTCACCGATGCCGAGATTTATGGCGTCTACGTATGTCGCCGACGCTATAGATGTGAATATCTCCGGAAAAGATGTGATCGCAGCGAGGAGAACTACTCCCATGAAGCCTTCGGTGAACCTGCCCATCTTAACTATCGAGTGGGCGGTCTTAGAGAGCCTAAAGCCGAATATTAGTATCAGCGCGGCAGACAGGATAAATTTTGTAAAAAGAATTATCATATTAGGATTGTGCAGGATTACGTTCCTTCTCTATACGTTCCCGCGCCTTTTTAAAAAAGGGTTCTGCGAATCTTGTGGACCACGTCCTCTCCGCGAAGGACCTCGATTCTATGACCTTAAGAAAGTTATTGAACTCATTAAGATATGAGCCGTATATATGGAAACTGTCGGTTATATCGACATACCTGCCTACTGTGATCTCCCTGTTCATCTTTTTGGATAACTCCTGGGCTAACTTGCTCTGGAGATCTGTAAGCGCGAATATATTCATGAAACTCGCCTTGTAGGCATCTCGTGACCTCCAGTGCGTATTCATATTGAGGCAGGCCTTTTTGTCCTTACCCTCTGATATCCTGCACCATAGTCTCTGCAGGCACGGTGGATCGTCGGTGAATGGATCAAGTTTTGGGTTCCATGTTATCGCCTGTCCCCTGCGCGAATGCGGCGTCTGCGAGAGCTTGGAGACTATATAATCCATCTGGTCTATGATTCTTTCCTCGATCTGATAGTTGAAGAGCCGCTGATGATATGTATATGTCCACTTCCCTTCCGCGGGGTTTATCCAGTGATCATGTATGCCGTAGACGACCTCCTGGCGGTATACCTCGAGGTCCTCCAATCCGCCGGGAAATGCCCTATGGATACGCGGTTCGCTCATGGGTTCATCGACAGTCATGATCATGGTGCAGTCTATGCTAAGCGGTTCATTTGTTTTATCATATTCTGTCTTTATCCGCGTCCCCCTGCGGTATGCTTCAAGGACAGATCTTTCCCATACTTCAGGGATGCCCTTTCCCTCTACAGTTATTACAGGAATGCCATTGCTCATAATCTTACTATCCTACTTTCTATTTTGCCGTTTAATTCTATCACGCCGTATGAGTTAGACCTGGTAAATATCTTATCTGTCGGACTTCCGGGATTGAAAAAGAGGACACCGTTCTTTGTCTCGTTCTTTGGCGAATGTGAATGGCCAAAGACGATGATGTCAACACCGGAAAATTCCCTGGCGACCCTCTCTGTGAGCCCGAACGGAGGCCCGTAGCCGTGTATAAGACCTATCTTGTAAATTCCTGCGTCTATTATATCTTTCTCCGGGAGTGTCTTGCAGAGTATCGAGTCATCCATATTGCCGTGGACAGCTCTAACGGGCGCAATCTTTTTTAACCTGTTGTATACATCAATGTCGGTCAAATCTCCCGCATGGAGTATGAGGTCTGCATCCTGGAGTTCGTCACAGAGTTTCTTGGGGAGCCAATCTGCAGATTTTGGTATATGGGTATCAGAGAGGACGAATATCTTCATGCCAACGCCCTCTTTCTTCCGCTGAATATGACGCTTACGATTCTCTCTTTTCCGTATAACGACATAAGATTATTCAGGGTTTCGAGGTCCCATAACCATATATTGTCCTCTTTTGCCATGAGCCGTGCATTGGTATCTATCTGGGGTATTGATATGACTATCTTTCTCTGTAAATTGAGCTTAAGCGCCTTACAGCATTCCGAGAACTCCATTATGTCTATGTCCTTAAGTTCTTCCGGGCATACGTATATGAGCCAGTATCTATTCTTAGTCCTGGCCAGGAAAAATGGCCTTCCGTTTGCAAAGAATCTCGTTTCAATCGATGAAAATAGAGGCAGCTTATGCTCTTTTTCTGTTAAAGTGACGGTCTCATTGGCAAATAGGTTGAAGAGATCGCGTACGCGGTCTGTTATATCTCTCTTCTCCTGATACATGAACCCGTCTATGAGCTCCCCCATCTCCTTGTGGAAGATCCCTATTCTGTCCGGGGCATAGCTTATTATGGCAGACCTCTTCTTCTGGTATACGTGCCTTAACCAGAATCCCAGCATCTTGTCCACGAATCCGTAGAAAGAGCCATTCTTTGAGAGTATATTCATCTCGATAAGGTCTAGAGCGAGCCTGGAGACATCTGTGCTCCTTTTTTTCATAACCTTCGAGATCTCTTTTAGTCTGCACGAAGAATTTGCGACCGCGAGGAGTATGGCCAGATAGGTTTCTGAAGGCTTTGCCTTGCGGACGGCCTCAAGTGAATTATTGAGGTATTGCGATATGCAACCTTTTGAATTAAAGATTGTCTTCTCGAGCGCCTCTATGAGTATATTCTGCGTGACCCTTTTGAATGTCATGTGAGCCACTATATCTTTTAGCGCCTGGCTTATTACATCGAGATAGAATGGGTTGCACCCCGTGAAAGATATTATGAAATTCTTGTACTCGTCCGGCATCCTTATATATTTGAGCCTAGAATCGAGGAAGATGAGCGCATCCTTAGTTATGAAGCCGTCAACCTGTATGACCTCAAAATTACCAAATAGAAGAGATAGCTTTTCGTTTAAGATTTTTTTTATGGTCGTAACCTGCGAACTCGTTACTATATACATGGTATCTTTCTGTATCATGATCTTCTTGCCGAAACCCTTAAAGGGATATCTTATGTTCAATGATGCGAGATTGTGAAACTCATCGAGTATTATGACGCAGGATTTATGGACCTCTTCTTTTACAACGCTTGTGAGATCAAAGAGCCGCGAATATGCCTCATCGTATTCCTTCCGCTTTATTAGGTCATGGATCTCTGTGATAAATTTTACAGAACGCGGCATGTACGGTCTCGCCTCTTCGATGAGGACTTTTATATCTTCATCGGGCTCTATGTTTTTCAGCTTCAGGAAATTATAGAGGAGTGACCCTATAAACCTGTCGCAGAAATATATAAACGGTTCATCCGTTATCTCGACATATATAGGTAGTATCTGCGAGTCTTTAAAATTCTGCAGGAAGTAGTGGAGTATGGATGATTTTCCGGCAAGGTTCTGGCCGGTCAGGGCGACATTCTGCCTGTACCCTTCTTTGAGGGCGTTGACCCTCTTATCGAGAATGTCGAGGACCTCGCGTCTTCCAAAAAAATCTTTTCCTACTACAGGTTCATTGGGCATATTATTGTAAAAAGTAAAACGGGTTCTGCGGTTTATGCTTTTTTCTTATCTCAAAATGGAGCCGCGGCGATGCAGCCCTGCCGGTCTGCCCTGCCTTTGCTATGACCGTCCCCTGCCTTACATGCTGGCCTACTGCGACAAGGATCTGGGAACTATAGGCATATACAGAGGAGTAATCGTCCTCGTGGTCTATTATGATCGTCTTGCCGAAACCTTTCATATTTTCATCCACAAAAGATATCTTGCCGCTTCTGGAGGCGATGATAGCTTCTCCATGCCTCGCCTTTATATCTATGCCTTTATTCTTAACACCATCTTTATAACTACCGTAAAATGAGAGGACATTACCCCTTATCGGCCATATGAAACCAGCCTCTGCAGATCTTTTTGCAAGTTTTTCCTCTGCGACACCCTGAGGTATGAAGAGGAGCTGCCCTATAAAGACCCGTTCTTTATCGGGGAGCTTATTCGCCGATGCGATAGTCTGTATATCTACTCCGTATGTTTTCGATATCTTCCAGAGTGTCTCTCCCTTGCGTATCTTATGGTAGAGGCCTGTCTCCTTCGGGGTTGGGACCGTAATTATATTTGTCACGCCTCCGCACCCTGCTAAGAAGACCGCCAGAAATATACATGCTACAGCTTTTTTCATATTCTCCCGTAAAGGTCCTTCGGAAGCTCCCTTTGGTCGCTTCTTTCCTGTCAAGGTCCTTCAGATGCTCCCCTTGGTCGCATCTTCAGGATCAAGCTTTGCTTTGCAAAGCTTGGAGCGAGCGATGGGAATCGCCTACTACGGCGCGCGAAGCGCGCCTGCGTAGGCTCACCTC
>JABMRJ010000164.1 GCA_013202745.1 Candidatus Omnitrophota bacterium | reverse complement strand
GGGCTAGCCCAAGGGCAATCTCTTCACGTTCATTTATAGTTAAACGGTGGTAGTAGGACATATGCAACACTCCTTTCTTCTGGCCTATTATACCAGACTTAAGTGTTGCGCTAACAGCTAGAGTCTGCTCAGTCGCTCCGGTGAACGGTGCGACCCTCTACAACTATATATCATGAACACTTTACTACATAATAAGCTGGCGATGTTCGGTGCTGCTATCATTATCTTGCTGATAGTGATAGCTCTATTTGCACCGGTTATTTCCTCGCATGATCCGTCTGAGATAAATATAGAAGAGGCGCTTCTATCTCCATCACATGAGCATCTATTCGGGACGGATATGCTCGGCAGGGATATATTTTCGAGGATCGTCTACGCGACGAGGATCGCCCTCTCTATAGGTTTTATTGCCGTAGGTATAGCCGCGTTTATAGGAGTGCTGCTGGGGTCTGTCGCCGGTTATTACGGAGGGCGCATAGACGGCATCATAATGAGGTTTGCAGATATAATGTTATGCTTTCCCGCATTCTTCCTTATACTATCGGTAATAGCGGTCATCGGGCCGAATATCTTCAATATAATGGTCGTTATAGGGCTTACGAGCTGGATGTCTATGGCGAGGCTCATACGCGCTGAGGTCTTGAGTTTAAGGGAACGGGATTTTATCTCGGCATCAAAGGCGCTCGGCGCAAGCGGCAGGTATATTATATTGAGGCACCTGATACCTAATGGTATCGCGCCGGTACTTATAAGTTTTGTCTTCGGTGTTGCAGGGGCGATACTCACAGAGGCTTCCTTAAGCTTTTTAGGACTCGGAGTCCAGCCTCCGGACCCGAGCTGGGGTAATATTATCATGGAGGGTAAAGCGGTATTGGGAGTTGGCTGGTGGGTGATATTATTTCCGGGGCTTGCGATACTTATTACAGTTCTTGCGTTTAATCTATTAGGAGAGGGTTTGAGGGATATATTCAATCCGCGCTTGAGGAAGAGATGAGTTTACTAAATATCAAGAATCTTAAAGTATATTTTAGAGATGACCGCGTCCTGACAAAGGCGCTCGACGGCATAGACCTCTCTATCGATAAAGATGAAGTCGTAGGCCTGGTTGGAGAATCGGGATCCGGCAAGACGATGACAGCACTCTCCATAATGCGCCTTTTGCCCTTTGGCGGATATATAGAGTCAGGAGAGATTACCTTTGAGGGAAAGAATCTGCTCGATTTAAAAGAGAAGGAGATGCTCGATATACGCGGAGAGAAGATTGGCATGGTATTCCAGGAGCCTTTTACATCACTCAATCCTGTCCTGCGTGTAGGTGAACAGATAAGCGAGGCGATCCTTACCCATACCTCGACTTCCGCGATAGAGGCAGAGAGGGAGGCAAAGGATCTTTTAAGAAAGGTCCGGATAGACGATCCGCAGAAAGTTTACTTCGACTATCCGCATCAACTCTCCGGCGGCCAGAGGCAGAGGGTTATGCTGGCAGCGGCGCTGTCACTCAAGCCTAAACTATTGATAGCGGATGAGCCGACTACTGCGCTCGACGTAACTATCGAATCTGAAATACTGAGCCTATTATCGGATATGAAACGCGACTTCGGTATATCGATACTCTTTATTACCCATGATATAGGTGTAGTAAATGAGATCGCTGACAGGATGATAGTAATGAAAGATGGGCGGATCGTAGAAGCCGGGACAAAAGACGCTATAATGCAATCGCCAAAAGCACCCTATACCATAAGGCTCCTCGATGCAGTACCCAGGATAAATTTGGAAGAGATAAGGATGCAGGATCGAGAAAGTGATACATTTCTCAAAATCGATTCTATAAAGAAAGCATTTTCAATAGAGCGCGGGTTTTTAAAGAGCACCGTCGGAAGAATAGAGGCGGTAGATGGCGTAAGCCTCAAAATAGCGAAAGGAGAGACGCTTGGCCTCGTAGGCGAATCAGCGTGCGGCAAGACGACGCTCGGAAAGATTATAGTGGGCCTTCTGGAGCCTGATTCAGGGTCTATCATTATCAATGGCAGGGAACTTAAAAGTTCTCTTAAAGAGACACCTAAAGAGATAAGAGAGATGATGCAGATAGTCTTTCAGGATCCCTACGGCTCACTCGATCCGCACATAAGGATGGGCGATATAGTGTTGGAAGGTCCGCGGATTCTGGGTATACCTAAGGGTGAGAGGGAGGGGCTGCTTAAGGATGTGCTGCATAAGGTGAGTTTGCGATACGCGGATGCCCATAAATATCCTCATCAGTTTTCAGGCGGCGAGAGACAGCGCATAGCAATAGCCAGGGCCCTCGCAGTAAAACCTCAATTTTTAGTGCTCGATGAACCGGTCTCAAGCCTCGATGTATCTATACAGGCAAAGATACTCGAACTCTTAAGGAGGCTGCAGGCAGAGCTTGATCTGACATACCTTTTCATATCCCACGATCTCAGGGTGGTAGGTTCCATGGCAGATGAGGTCGCTGTGATGTACCGCGGCAAGATTGTCGAACATGCCCCAAAGACCGAGATATTCACCTCACCCAAACACCCCTACACCCAAAAACTCCTCTCCAGTCTGCCACAACTGTAATCTACCTAAGCGTCCTGTTTCTTCATAGCGGGAACCTAAAGTTCCCCCTTATAGCGTATCTTGTACCGGGTGCAAATTTGTTCGGCAAGGTGTCCCCGGATTGAGCTCCAAGCTGTCCTCGGGGACAGCTTGGAAGCTAAAATCGCACCCGGTACAAAGGCTTACTCAATTACACATGTTTGACATGATAAAGGCATGTGGTGTCCGCCAGAGCGACTGAGCAGACTCTAGCTGTTAGCGCAACACTTAAGTCTGGTATAATAGGCCAGAAGAAAGGAGTGTTGCATATGTCCTACTACCACCGTTTAACTATAAATGAACGTGAAGAGATTGCCCTTGGGCTAGCCCAGG
>JABMRJ010000163.1 GCA_013202745.1 Candidatus Omnitrophota bacterium | reverse complement strand
GTCATGCTAGGCGTAACAGAAGGAAGTCTTCCTTCGGCAATATCTTCCAATGCTTCTATATGCATGATGCTTCCATCCTCGGCCGATTTAATCTCTTCTACAAGGACAGCCAAAGCTCTTCCTTTTCCTAATAATCCCTTTCCAAGATCAGGCCTGGTTGTCGTGACATAGGTATTTAAGGCCACGTGAATGATCAAGCCGGTTATCCAGGTGAGCAGCATACCCACTGCGAAAGGCAGGCCAAAATGCGTAAAGATTAAAGGGACTATAGCGATACCCGATATGGCCAGTGGTATAGCCGTCTTTTCATAGGGCGTAAGGCTTCTGCCGTCTGCTGTTAGTCTTCTATTGAATAGATGGAGCGCGATAAATATTATCCTTATAAAAGCATATGCCTCGAGACTCCCGAAACATATGCCCAACAAAGCTATAACAGACTCTTCTATTAGCGGTATCGTGCGGTCTTCAATCCTCGTCCTTTCTTCTGGCGTAAGTTCTCTACCCAGCCTCCATTCTTTGTATTTAAATACAATATCTGCAATAAACCAGAGGGTGCCTCTGCCGAAACCGCCTTCAGTTATTCTAGCCTCTATCCTGGCAAGCTCTTCTTTATGGACTTGGTGGAGGTGTTCAATTTCGACTTCAAGTATCTCCATTAATACCTTGTCTCCGAGTTCCTCTGATGCATCTTTCCTTAATCTATATAGCATCAGATTTTTCATCTCTATATCCTGTTCGATATACTTGGCAACCCAGTGGTGGACGTCGACTTCATCCGGTGCAGCCTGTCTACGTTTGGCAAGGTGGGGTTCTATGGCCTTGTGAATAATTATCTTGGCAAAATCGGTCACCTTACCCAAACTACCTACCAATCTCTGCTTTTCATCAAACTGTGATCTTCTTATGAATATGTAATTGCCAAAACCGTAGGCGCGGCCTTCTAAGCCTAGTTTATCCATTACCGCATCATCCACTACCACCAATTCAAGGCTATTTGCTACATCTGGGGCTATAATCTTTGCCTGCACGAGGAAATTCAATAATTTCGGTTTAATGGGGACCACCTCGCCAGCTTTGCCTTTATCAACCATCTTATTTAATTTCTTAAGGGGGCTCGGCTTTATCTTCTTGAAAAAGTCTTTGGTCTTTGAAATTAATGAATTAAAAAATAGTGTGCTTTTCGTTATCAAGTACATAAGGGGCGGGAAGTGTATGGTAAGGAACAACATAACTGAGATAAAAGTTGGGCTAATACCTAAAGGTAGGCATAGGGCGTTTATAAATTTTAATATTGGATTCGCCAACAAGTTAAAAATTGCCATTGAGCGTTTAAACTGCGCAGTAAAATCGAATTTTTTAAACTCTATCCGTTCTGCTTTGGGTATCTCTAATTCTGGTAATGGGATTGGCCTATACTCTACCTTTGGAGGGGCGAAGAACCTTTCGTAATCAATATTTTCAAAATTTATGATGGTGGAGGAGGAGCTTGTATCTGAACCCAGGTTATACTTAATCAATGCCTCATCTACTTTCAAAATCCCTGAAGCAATCTGCTCTAACCCCTTGATATCGATAGTTCTAAAATCAGATCCAGGGGTCATTGCTTTAATGAGTTTATACAGATCTGAAAGATCTATATCTATTCCGAGTTCTTTCAATTCCTCCAATCCGAGAATCTGTAGATGCTGGGCGATAGCCATATTAAGGAATAACAAACCGATAAGATAAAAATATAACCTATTGGCTGCCGTCTCTTGGGTTATCACTTTATTATCTTCATCGAAGCTAACTGGATGGTGGTGTTTATTTCCTATTCTTTCCAAAATACTACACATGGTTGAATTCTCGCTTAACATCTCGGCAAGGACTGGATTGCCCGCGAATATTCCCCTGTCCCCTTCATCAATATCCTCCTCTCGTATCTCGCGGAGACTTGTTGTGCTATGTACTAAAAGGACCTTCATATCTCTTCTGGCTCGGTTATTAACCTTATCGTAATACCTAATCAAACCATATACATACCACGGCATCGTTCCTACAAAACCTGTATCGAAAAGAAGTAGCTTTTCTTGGTCAAAAACTCCCATTTCTAACAAAGACTTATAAGCAGCCTCGGCGAGTTCTCTAAAAGCTATATTACCCTCTTCGCCCATCTTCGTCTCAAACCACTCTTCAACCGCTCTGGCGATAGCTGCTTCATCCTTCTCTTTGTCTCTTAATTTACGCAACAGGGTATTTAGACCTGTCGTACTACTATAAACGGTGCCCATCATAGTCCTATTTAAATAGAAGGCCCCTCCCTGTTTTTTCTCAACCCCACCCTGGAGAGACTCCAACGTATTTTGGGCAATAAGGGTAAACCCCATGTCTCTGGCAAAATGGAGAATATATCGATCTGGTTCGTCTTCTCTAATTCTTGCTACAACTGCCGCCATAATCCTGGCAAGTATTACAATTTTGGAAAAGTCTCGTGATTTTAATGCTTCTCTTATATCTGATAAGGCTGATCTTATAGTATCCTTTTCTTCAGGATTTGCGTCGGAAAGTACCCCAGCCATTTCTTCTATAAGGGCCATAATATCATCTTCTTCTATCATTTGTTCGCGGACCTGAACGCCCATTTGGTAATGGCCAGTAACATCCATACTATTTCTTGGGGGGCGGGTCCTCTCGGTTAGGCTTCCAGAAGAAGGCTTTATAATTTGTAGTGGTTGCAATAATGGGATTTTTTCTATCCCTAATAGTTCACCTTTGGAGGGAACTAGTGTAGAAAGGATAAAATCGTTCAGGTTCTTCTTTATCGATTCTACGTGGCCATAGTATTCTATAATCGCCTTGCGTCTCGCCTTTAAGGCGTGTTTTATATATGCCTCTTCATCGCCTCCCCAAACATCTAGAATATGCTCAAATGTCTTCTCGGCCGAAGCGTACTTTTCACTTTCGGGCCGGCCTTGTTCTCTTGCGTGCTTAAGCATTTTTAGGCGGCTCTCGAGCCCAGCCCGCATCTGGGCCACATCAACATCTCTGTAAGCTTCTTCTACAATCTCATCGATAGTGCTATCGTTGATTCCGTCTAAAAGAATAAGGGATAAAATTAAGGATGGATGAACTCCTTGCCCCTTCATCGCCTGGGCATATGCATTATTTACCGGTATCCCAGAACCAGGCTTCTGAGGACTTTCTTTCCATATAGCATCTATTTGATCAGGGGTTACCTTGGCGGGGAACCCTTTGTATTCTTTACCCGGCGCAGCCTGGGCCCTAGATATGATTGAGGCCCCAAAATCGATAAATTTAAATCTCTTGCCCCTATACATAATATTCCAGGGGGTCCTATCATAGTTATAAATAAGAAGGTCTAAAAGAATGGCCTTTTGGAGGTCGGGATTATTCGCGAAATTATCTGGTAATGTATCTCCTTTAAATACCTCATACCTATCGAGGAACTCAACCATGAGTCTTAATTTGCCATCTACTGTAACCAGTCTCATTTTGGGAACAGGTAATCCAGCCTGTTCAAAGATCCTCTGCCCTATCAATTCAGATCTTAAGGAATGTTCCGGGGCAGTTTTTAGCAAGAATACCTCGCCTGTTCTTTCATCCTTATATATATGCATTGGGTGGGTACTAATATGAGTCGAAGTTACAGGACCAAGATCCTCAAAATCACCCATGCCAATATGGCGTCTGTTCCATATGCTTGAGCGGACCATTTTGTCGTCTGTTTGCAGTATGGCCTTGCCCACATGAGGTTGATAGCGTGTAACATAAAGATTTGCAGCCATGTGGGTAAGCATTATAGCTGCGACTGATAGAATGGATATTAATAAAATCGGCGAATTTATAAAGGCAAGGAATAGCGGGATACTTGGTCCTGATACGATGGTAGGCATGGCGGTCTTATAGTAGATAGTCTGCAGAAGGGTATAGCCTCTTTCTTTGGGGGGCGCCCGGCCCCAGAAGATATGCGCTAATATAAATGCTACCCTGATCCCTGCATATATTGCCGCGCTTCCAAAGAATAGCCCCAATGCCATGATTCCTTCTTCTATTATAGGTACTACCCAATCTTCCTTCTGCGCCTGCGTAAGTTCTTTTCCGAATATTTTCTTAATGATAGGATTAATAATAAGACAGATAAGGTCTGCCAGCCTTAATGTCGGCTTAAGCACACCTTTGCCGAGAAATGTACCCCTTGCTTCTGCAGCTTGCTTTTCGGCCTCTTTTCTGAGATCGGCTATCTGGGAAGCGCTTAAATCTCCTGTGAGCTTCCGCTCAAAAACTGTTTCTACAATCCGGCGCAATATATTGAAATTCTTTTGCGCTTCTGGGCTTACGCGGTCCCAAACGCCGAAACCTTCAACCTTTGAATCTGCAAATGGCGGAACTACCACTTTTCCATCAAATACAAGACCTCTATAAAAGACTGCCGTCCCGCTAATCTGTTGTGCCTCGGTAGCTGCAACCGTGGTTAATATATTAGCTAATTCTCGGACAGCCTTTGCAAATTTACCTTCGTCTCCTACATCTAACCCTAGCTCCTTTGCTTTATCTAAAATGTCCTCATCGGATAATCTATTATTCTTCTTAAGATCTAATAAACGACCTTCCAATTCAGACAATCTTTCCTGATTTAGTCCTAATTGTTCCATGAGCCATTTACGCAAGGCCTCTCTATCCCTTATAAGTTCTTTGCGGAATTCTAATATCATCTCTGCACCATTCGGCCTTGTATCTCGGATATCCAATGAGCCGAGAAGTCTTGCACCTTCGATGACGCCACGCAATACATCTTTATTTAACCTCACAATAAGAGCCTTGTTTTCGGTGTCATAGAAATCCTGCACTAAATCTTTTTTGAATCTATCTAATTTCAATATATCCAAGATCTTGGTTTCAGCAGTTTTTATATCTCTACCTTCAACTGAAGTTAGAAGGTCAGCCCAAACTTGTGGTTGCATGGCAAATTCAGTAGCCGTAATGACTAGACATATAAGTAGCTTATGGCTGGGATCAGTGATGCCGAGCTGGTCAGAATATTTTAAGACAAATTCCATACTCCTCTTTTCATGTTCGAGCTTTATAGTTTCAGAACCATAATCATCCTCTTTATAATAACCAACGTCATGAAGTATGCCGGCTATCGCCGTAAGCAGTATAGCCTCAATGGGTATAGAAGGATCCTGCCTCATAGCTTTAATGGCTTCAATAGTGTTATGGCCGGCATGGCTGATTAAGTCATGCCATATAACGTCTTTGTGTTTATCGTATCCTTCGTCTTCCCATTCGCCTTCTTGAACCTCGTAACCAATCTCTCTAGATTTTTCGTAAGCATCTAACAAAGCGTTTATTCGCTCCAATGCCGCTCCTTGCAACTCCCCGGCCGCTGCAAGCCTGTTAATATCGCCTCTCAATTCCATGGTTTGACGCGTTAATACAACTTTTATATCTTCTCTGCCCAAATTGATTCCGAGGCCTTCCAGCATAATCCCCATAACCGCCGCAACCGGGGCAAGCATAAATTGTGTAAAATATATAATGCCGTGGAAGTATCTTCCTAGTAATATCTTGGGATCTCCGAGATAGGGTATCTTGTGCATCGTTTCATGCACCCATAGTATGCCGTGTTCGGAGGGGGTTAGCGCCATGCGCCAGGTGGGTCTTTCCTTTCCTTCATCCATGGTGGCCATCCTGCCAAAAAAGCCTATCTTTATTATGCCGTGGGTTCCGTTTGCTATCATGGTCAGGCCGTTTACTATAAAGAGACTTCCTATCCCAAGCCATCCTAAGAGATAAAAGAGCGCAAGGCCTGCCGCTAGGCCGAATAAACCTGCAATAAATGTCTTGCCCGCTTCTGCGGCGGGCTGTGCTGCAGCCGGCTCGGCGTCCGGTTCGGCGGTAGCCGGCTCGGCGGCTTGCTCAGTAATCTCAACTGGAAGCAGATCTGATGTCATAACCGAATACACATTATAGAACAGATCCATTACCAAACGGCTCTGCTGTTTACCTTTGTCCTCAGATGCATTACAATATATTTCCTCTACAATATGTCTACGAAGATTATCAAGCTGTTCTAGTCCTAACCGATCTTCTACCTTAGTCAAGAACGTATCTACATCAAACTCTTCACCCTCTGCCCTTAAGGCTTCTTTTATTGTTTCTCTCAGTTCCTTTATTATCTCTGGCGCCGCATCCAAACCCAAATCTGGCAGAGCGTAAATATTAAGAAGCTGTCCTACCAGTCTATTCCAAAGTCCTTCTCTCCTCAAATTATTGATAATATCATTAACATATCCCTCCGTCCCTCCTCTTTTCTCAAGGAGGGCGAGCCGTTTCCCATATTCTTCATGGGCCTTTTCATGTCTTTCAGTGGCCTCTGTACGACCTTCTGTCTTATCAACCGTACCGGCAACTTTATCTACTATCGTAATACTAAGAAATTTTTGAGTAAAGCTGTAACCCCGGTCAGGGTGTCTTCCAATTGTAAGATGAAATCCATCATGGCCTCTTTCAAGCGACTCTCTATTCTTTTCATTTGCTTCTAGTGCCTGGCGAATTTCTCCACATATTTTTTCGCGTTCTTCCGGTGTGTAATCTTCAGGGGGATAGCTTTCTAATGAGTAATAGATCAAGTGTTGATCAACTCTTATAAAGATTTTCCAATCACTATCGAATCCTATAGTAATCGGCTTCCTTGGGGTAGCCTCGGTTGTCGGCTCAGCGACTTCACTCTCATATCTGGCTTGGGCCGGCTCGGCGGCGGGTTTGGCGGCCTTCTCTTGAACCATTCTGATCTTCTTTCCCGTACTTATCCAATTTACAGCAAAGTGCGCGCCGGCCAAGACGCCGAAGGTCAAGTATAAGGAAAAGCCAAACAATGTAAATGCTGCTGCTATGACTGTGCCAACTGTCAGG
>JABMRJ010000162.1 GCA_013202745.1 Candidatus Omnitrophota bacterium | reverse complement strand
TTATTCAATTCATCCTCTATTGAGGGCTTTTTTGATGATTTATACGTCGAGTGCCTGTCTAGATAGAGTTTTTGAGGAAGGCCGTATTTTTTTGCGTAGTTCTTAAAACTTGCCATAAAGGGAAATGTGCCTTCGTATTCATGGAACTCGGCAAATACACGGCTTCTGGCATCGTCTATGTAGCCCATGAGCACGCACTCAGGACCTCTGTTCTCGAACCACCGATGGTGAGAACCATCTGCTTGCTCCATTTCGCCATAATGATGTTTTCGTTCTCTCCAGTTGCGGTGGGGTCTTTTCTTGCGGGTATCGTAGGCTATGCCTTCATCTTTAAGCCAGCCTCTTAGGGTTTCTCGGGATAGCTTTATTTGGTTTATTTCAAAGAGCTTTTCGCTCGCAAGAGTAGGACCGAACCCTTCATATTTTGTCTTGCATAGCTTGATAGCTTTGTCTTTTACGGACTCTGGGAGGGATCTCGGTGATGGTTTTCCTCTGGACCTATGCATTATGCCTCTATCGCCCTCTCCTAGGACTCGTCCTTCTATTCTTCTTACCTGCCGTGTACTTAATTCCAGAATCTCGCTTGCTTTTACCTGGGTTACGACCTCATCGATTACCTTGTGAATCACGCTTAGCCTCTTTAACTCCTTCTGGCTCATCGTTACCATGTCCCTTTCTTGCATAATGCCCTCCTTCAAGAGTAAGCATTATAACATTTTCGAAAGCGGACATTTTCATTTTGCTAGAAGCGGACATTATTATATTGCGTTAACATCCCTCGATTTCTATAGTTTAGACACCGCAAAGAACGCAAAAGTTCCACTAGCATTTATTGGGGGCAAGTCATTTTGTTATTTTTTCTAAGTGTATTTATTTCTTCGCCAAGTACTAAAGAAAATGCTGTTGCCCCTTTATTATTTAAATGATAGTCATCATAAAAATATTCCTTTGCCCACCGCATGTGCTTATTGTCTTTTACAGAAAAGTCTATTAACGGTATATTATAGATTTTAGCAAAATCACTATAGGTGTCGTAGCAATAGTTTTTTTCTTGTTCTAATGTAGGCATTTTAATAATAATCACTTCAATGTGGTTTTTTCTTGCTTTTTCTATAAAGGCTTTTAGTACATATTCGCCGTTTTTAAAAGCTATTTTGGCTTCTTCCCTAACTAAACTATCTCCTGTCTTTACACCATACAAAGGCCGATAGCCATCATTAGAGCCATGCTTAATCAGCAGCCTTTTAATTATAAACAGTAACAGAGAATTATAACAGGAACTCTTAAAAAAGCTATATCTAACTCTTATGCTGATCGGATAATAAGAAATTAGTTGCCTCACTTCGCTGTTGGTAAAGTAAGGGGCAAGCTTACTTATAGCACCTCTTTCTTCCTTAAGGGGCATAACTTGTAATACGAACGCTTTTGGGTAATAATGCGACAGGATAATCGATTCAAAACCTTTTGCAAAAACTATGCCGCTGCCATCCATCGAGGCATTATAGCCGCTTAATCCACTTTCGTTTTTAACTATGCTGGGTATTATGCCGTGCAGGGATTGGGAGTCGCCAAGATAAATTATATCGTACTTTTTCTTTAATATCTTACCCAGACTTGTTAAATCTGACTTTTTATATAAAACGGAAATCCCCATAAATAAAACACGATCCAGCACTAATAAGATTATAATAAAAATAAATATTTTAATAATGATTTTTTTCATCAGAATTGAAAATAAATAAATTGCTCTCCGCCGTATACGCCAAAGAGTGTAATGCTAAGAATAATAGCATAATAAACACCCCATTGAAGAGTTATTGGCTTAAATTGCAGGACATCTCCCTCTAAATTGCTCCGTGCCCTATATTCGAATAAAATAACAGTTATAATCCCTGCAAGACCATGCACAATACAGTTTAAAGAACCTGTTAAAAAAATACTTACCGGAAATTGAAAGATAGATTTTAATATATACGCGGACTGGCTTAGGCTTTCTGCCCTAAAAAATACCCACGTTAACAATACTATGGTAAACGTAATAGCAATATTAAGTATCTTTAAAAAAGCACTATTCTGTTTATAGATATTAATGGTAAATCTTAATTTCTCCTGGATAAAACGTGTAACTATAATATAAAAACCGTGCAATGCCCCCCAAATAACAAAAGTCCAGTTTGCGCCATGCCACAATCCGCCGAGTAACATAGTTGTAAGTATATTTCTATTAGTTTTTGCAGATCCTCCTCTACTGCCTCCCAAGGGAATATATACATAATCCCTTAGCCAGGTAGAAAAGCTGATATGCCAGCGATGCCAGAACTCTCTTACATTCTTTGAAAAATAAGGGCTTCTGAAGTTAACCATTATATGAAAACCCATTAGTCTTGCCAGGCCTCTTGCCATACTAGAATAACCTGAAAAATCACAATATATTTGAAAAGCAAAGAAAAATGTGGCAAGAACAAAAGTTAAGCTCGAATGATGATAAACATTTCCGTAAACAGCGTCAACGTAAATCCCAAGCCTGTCAGCTACAACAACTTTCTTAAATAATCCCCATAAAATCAGGCGACAACCGATTAAAAAATCTTCTTCTTTTATTTGCCTGGGCTTTAATATCTGAGGTATTAAATTTTTTGCCCTTTCAATAGGGCCTGCTACAAGCTGTGGAAAAAAAGCAACAAAAAGAGAAAAATCTAGAAACTTTTTGGTAGGCTGCATTTCATTTCGATAGATATCAATTGTATAACTCATTGTCTGGAAAGTATAAAAAGAAATACCGATCGGGAGAATAATGCTCAAGAAGTGTGGCTGAACTGATACGCCAAAGAAAGCTAAAAGGCTTTGGAGACTGGAAGCAAAAAAATTGAAATACTTAAAAACTCCTAAAATTGTTAAATTGCCGAAAATGCTAAAAAATAAAAATAATTTTTTTATTTTTAGATCATTAGATCCGTATATTTTTGCACCACAGACATAATCAAGAATGGTAGATATCCATATTAAAGATAAAAATCTCCAGTCCCAGCTGCCGTAAAACACGTAACTTGCCACAAGAAGCATTCTGTTTTGCCGCTTGTGGTTAAGCGCAAGATATAAGCTATAGACAACTATAAAGAAGATTAAGAATGGGAATGAATTAAATAACATATTTTAGCAGTCTTTAATACAATTTTTTGGTGACTATGCCTCTTTAAATGCTTTTACGCCACACCCTTCAATGACCCTAAAAATTGTACCCTTTCTTAAGATATCGAGCATAATATTGCCTCCAGAGCAGGTGACTTGTAATTTAAAGAGCTATACGGTCTAACGTATTATCACACTTCTTCCGTCATCAATCTATCATCTTTCTAGAATTATACCCTTAAAACAAAAATCCCTCAAGATAAAACTTAAGGAGTGATGTTACTATGCTTAAATG
>JABMRJ010000161.1 GCA_013202745.1 Candidatus Omnitrophota bacterium | reverse complement strand
GAACTTTGACAAGATATCACTTAGGCAAATTAATCGGGCTCAAAACATGCTAAATGACCGGCCACGAAAAGTCTTAGGCTTTTTAACACCGCACGAAGTATTCGTCAAGCTGTTGCGTTAGTAACTAGAATCTACCCTGTTGAAAATCGCAAACACAAACGCGCTATAAGATTATGACCTTTTAGGACAGTTTGCGATTTTCACCACAGTGAGCGAGGGGCGCGGACCCCGAGCGAACGACAAGCGGAGGCGGGCACCACAGGCCTTATATGAAGGTTGCATGGGAAAATCAAGCGCTCCCTCGAGGACAATCCCATGCGCTCAATGATAGGGCACGAGTGAGGCAAGTACCGTAGTCCTAATATGAAGGTCGCATAGGGTAACAGGGCACGAGTGAATTATATTTGCTTTTTAGGGGCGCATAAGATATAATTATAAGATAATATAAAATGGAGGTGAGAAATGCCTTTTGAATTAACCCCGCATATGCTGAGAGTTTTTATATCCGCTACACTTACATTATTGATATACTTTATATCGTTGGCAGTCATCCAGGTTGTAAACAGGAAGATGACAGACTTAAAGAGGCGCCATACAGCAAGGAAGACGACATTATATATAGCTACGTTTCTTGCTATAGGTTTGGTAGGCGTAATATGGATCGAGAATCTACGGACCGTTTCAGTTGTCATAAGCGTCATCGGCGCAGGTATCGTGGTGGCCCTGGGAGATGTCTTCTTAAGTGTTGCAGGATGGTTCCTCATTTTAATAAGGCGCCCTTTCGATGCAGGTGACAGGATACAGATAGGGGATCTAAAGGGTGATGTTATAGATGTAAGGCTCTTCCAGACATCACTCCTTGAGATAGGCAACTGGGTAAACGAAGACCAATCTACGGGCAGGATTGTACATATCTCCAACAACCTTATCTTCAAAAACCCCGTATACAATTTTACGAAGGGGTTTGAATACCTTTGGGATGAAATAAAGATTGTTGTTACATTCGAGAGCGATTGGAAGAAGGCAGAAGAGATAATGCTCGAGCGCGCACAGCATGAGGCACAGAAGACCGGGGCAGAGATGCAGAAGCGCATCAGGAAGATGGCTGAAAGATATCTCATATTCTACGAGAAGCTTACGCCTATCGTATATACCAAGATAGTCGGAAACGGCATAGAGCTCTCACTCAGGTATCTTACAGAGGTGAAGAAGAGAAGACAGTGCCAGGACTGTTTAAACAGGGCCATCCTGGACGATTTCGGAAAGAATAAGAGTATAACGTTTGCTTACACTACTTACAGGATAGTAAAATAGATGGCATCAACAATCACAGAAAAGATACTGGCGGCTCACACAGAGAAGCGATCTGTCGAACCGGGTGAATTTATAGAGGCGAAAGTAGATCTTGCGCTCGGTAATGATATTACAGCCCCTCTTGCCATAAAGGAGTTCGAAAGATCCGGGGTAAAGAGGGTATTCGACAATAAAAGAATAGCGCTTATACCGGACCATTTTACTCCCAATAAAGACTTAAAGAGCGCCAACCAGTGTAAGATACTTAAGAATTTTGCATCCAAACATAAGATAAAGCATTACTATGAAGTGGGGAGAATGGGCGTAGAGCATGCCTTACTGCCTGAGCTCGGGCTGGTATTGCCGGGAGACCTCGTCATCGGGGCAGATTCACACACATGCACATACGGTGCATTGGGCGCTTTTTCCACGGGCGTAGGATCCACAGATCTTGCAGCGGCCTTTATAACCGGTAAGTGCTGGTTTAGGGTGCCTGAGTCTATGCGGTTTGTATTCAGGGGAAGGTTGAATAGATGGGTAGGCGGCAAGGATCTCATCCTCTATACTATCGGCGATATAGGCGTTGATGGCGCTCTCTATAAGGCTATGGAGTTTACAGGCGACGCCATAAATAAGCTGCCTATGGATGATAGGTTCTCTATGTGCAACATGGCCATAGAGGCGGGCGGCAAGAGCGGCATAATAGAGCCTGATGGTATAACAAAAGGGTATACAGGATCAAAAAGGACTAAGATATATAAAAGCGACAAGGACGCAAGATACTCAGATATCATCGAATACGACGTAAAAAAGATAGAGCCGCAGGTGGCCACACCTCACCTTCCGAGTAATGCAAAACCTGTAAGTAAGATAAAGAACGTAAGAGTGGACCAGGCTGTCATAGGATCATGCACAAACGGCAGGATATCAGACTTAAGGTCGGCTGCCAGGATCTTAAAGGGCAAGAAGGCAAAGTCAAGCGTGAGGCTGATTGTAATCCCTGCAACGCAGAAGATATATCTTGAAGCTGTAAAAGAGGGACTGGCAGAGATATTCGTAAAGGCAGGAGGGGTATTTTCTACTCCGACATGCGGCCCGTGTCTCGGCGGCCACATGGGGATACTTGCTGAGGGCGAAACAGCAATCGCAACGACAAACAGGAATTTTGTAGGCAGGATGGGGCATACCGGCAGCAAGGTCTATCTGTCGAATCCGGCGGTTGCGGCTGCATCGGCTATAAAGGGGAGGATCGCCCATCCCGAGGAGGTCTTGTAGGCGGTTATGCGGATCAAAGGAAGAGTGCATAAATTCAAGGACAATGTAAATACAGACGAGATAATACCAGCGTCTTATCTCAATACGCAGGATCCTGCAGAACTCGGCAGGCACTGCATGCAAGGCATAGATAAGGATTTTGTAAAAAGAATAAAGACCAACGACATCATTGTAGCGGGAAAAAATTTCGGATGCGGATCGAGCCGGGAACACGCACCGCTTTCGCTCAAAGGTGCAGGGATATCCTGTATCATAGGGATAAGCTTTGCCAGGATATTTTATAGGAACTGCATAAATATCGGCCTACCGATCATGGAGTCTAAAGAAGCGGCCAAGGTTATTAAGGCAGGCGATATATTAAATATTGATACAGAGACGGGACGCATAGAGGATGTTACGCAAAAAAGAGAGTTTAGGTCACAGCGGTTTCCGCAGTTTATGCAGGAGATAATCAAACGCGGGGGCTTGATGCAGTACATCAGAAAGAGAAGGGAAGGATAGCATGTATAAGATTGCGGTTATACCAGGAGACGGGACCGGACCGGAAGTAGTGAATGAAGGCTTGAAGGTACTCGATGCCGTAAGCAAAAAATTAAATTTTGAATATACGATAAAACTCTTTAAGTACGGCGGAGAGCATTACAGAAAGACGGGAGAGCTGTTGCCGGATTATGCGTTTGATGAATTCAGGACATTCGATTGCATATATCTGGGAGCTGTCGGGGACCCGAAAGTAAAGCCGGGCATATTGGAGAAAGGGCTCCTTTTGAATCTAAGGTTCGGCTTCGAGCAGTATATCAACCTGCGCCCCGTAAAACTATACCCCGGTGTTTGGACTCCGATAAAGGATAAAGGGCCTGAGGATATAGATTTTGTCGTTATAAGAGAGAATAATGAAGGCCTATATGTCGGCGAAGGGGAATTTCAGAATAAAGGGACTAAGGACGAGATAGCCTTACAGGTTTCGCGCAATACGCGCAAGGGTGTTGAGAGGTGTATACGTTATGCCTTCGAATATACAAGAAAGAGAAATAAGAGAAAGAAGCTCACACTCTGCGGCAAGACGAACGTATTGACCTATGCGTGGGACCTCTGGGAGAGGACATTCAACGAGGTGGCAAAAGAGTATAAGGATATAAAGACGGACTATACCCATGTAGATGCCACCTGCATGTGGATGGTAAAGAACCCTGAATGGTTCGACGTAATTGTAACGGATAATATGTTCGGAGATATCATTACGGATCTTGGCGCGATGATACAGGGCGGTATGGGCATAGCCGCCGGCGGAAATATAAACCCTGAAGGCATATCGATGTTTGAGCCTATAGGAGGGTCAGCACCGAAATATACCGGAAAGAATGTTATAAATCCTCTGGCTGCGATATGTGCGCTCCAGATGATCCTTGAGCATCTTGGTGAAGCTAAAGGCGCGGCTATGATAGAGAACTCTGTAATGAAGGTAACCTCCGAGAAGCTCAAGAGCCTCTCTGCAGGTAAGATGGGATATTCTACGAGCGAGGTCGGCGATCTCGTAATTAAATTTTTGAAATAACGCAAGGAAGTAGGGAGTTTATTATGAAGAAGAAGAGAATTGCTGTAATGGGTGCGACCGGTGCGGTAGGCACGAGATTCCTATCCATTCTACAGGAGAGAAATTTTCCCGGTAAGAACCTTAAGCTCCTTGCATCGTCGAGGTCAAAGGGTAAGAAGATAAAGTACGGCAATAAGAAGCTCACCGTAGAAGTGTTGACGCACAACTCTTTTAAGGGCGTAGATATAGTCCTTTCGAGCGCAGGGGCGGCGCGCAGCCGCGAATTCCTGCCAAGCGCCGTTAAGGCGGGCTGCGTCTGTATTGACAACACAAGCGCTTACAGGATGGATAAGGATGTCCCGCTGGTCGTGCCTGAAGTAAATCCACAGGCGGTAAAGAGGCATAAGGGTATAATAGCCAATCCTAACTGCTCGACTATACAGATGGTCGTGGCCTTATGGCCTCTCCATAAAAGGGCGCGCATAAAGAGGATCGTAGTCTCAACTTATCAGTCAGTATCCGGGGCCGGGTGGAAGAAGATACAGGAGTTAAAGAATGAGACTGCAAAGCTTTCGCGGTCATCGGGGTCTGAATCTTTAGGAAAGCATAATATTAATAAGAAATTTATAAAAGAGTTTCCGTACCAGATAGCCTTTAATCTGATACCGCATATCGATACCTTCCTCGATAACAGCTACACCAAAGAAGAGATGAAGATGGTCAATGAGACGAGGAAGATCATGGAAGATGACAAGATAGGTGTCACGGCAACTGCCATAAGAGTCCCTGTCTACTTTGCCCATTCCGAGAGCATCAATGTAGAGACCGCAGAGAAGATTACGCCAGAAGAGGCGAGAGAGATACTTGACTCTTCGCCCGGAGTTACTGTGATAGATGATCTCATCCGTCCGGAGTATCCCATGCCCCTTGATGCTGAGGGCAGGGATGATGTCTTCGTTGGAAGGATCCGGGAGGATGAATCGATAGCCAACGGCCTCAACCTCTGGGTAGTCAGCGACAATTTAAGAAAAGGCGCCGCTTTAAACGCCATCCAGATAGCAGAATTATTATAGAGAACCTGACTCTCCCCAATACAAGATGCGGAACATAAAACTCACCATACAATATGACGGTACCAACTATTCCGGCTGGCAGTCTCAGAAGAATGGCCTCGCCATACAGGATATAATAGAGCGCGCACTGAAAAGACTGACGGGCAAGGGCGCAAAATTGACCGGTTCCGGAAGAACCGATGCCGGTGTCCACGCAGCGGGACAGGTAGCCAATTTCAGGACCGAGTCACCACTATCTTTAGAGAGGATCAGAAAAGGCTTGAATAGTTACCTCCCGCCTGATATCGTAATCTCTAAGGCAGAGAAAGTGAGCGAGGATTTTCATTCTCGGTATAGCGCAAAGAACAAGCACTACAGGTACACTCTCTATACGGACAATCCAGCCCCGCCGCTTTGCAGGAACTCTGTAACAGCGCTGCATTATAAACTTGATCTCGAGATGATGAAGCGAGAAGCGAAGGCTCTGGTTGGTAGACACGATTTCTCCGCCTTTCAGGGTTCCCGGTCTATGAGAAAAGATGCGGTACGGAATATCCGCAGGCTAGATGTGCATAAGAAGGGCGGATTTATCTATTTTGATATAGAGGCCGACGGATTTTTGTATAATATGGTAAGGTCCATAGCGGGCACGCTTATCGACGCAGGGAGAGGGCGCTTCAAGGAAGGAAGCATAAAGCGGATATTGAATAGCAGGGATAGGCAGCGCGCAGGCCATACAGCCCCTGCTAAGGGACTATCTCTTTTGCGGGTGAGGTACTAATACCGTGAGCAGATTCTACGTAAAACCAGAGGATGCCAAAGGCGAAAAGATATTCGTAAGCGGCCAAGAAGCACACCACGCCCTGAATGTGATGCGCCTTAAAGTAGGCGATAAGATTACCGCCTTTGACGGCACAGGCAGGGAGTATATAGGTCTTATAGAAGAGACGGGAAAGGCAACCCTCACTATAAAGATAGATAAGGTCATCAAGCCAAAGAAGGGTAAGGCATATTGTATTACGCTTGCCCAGGCGGTTCCGCGTATGGACAAGATGGATTATATAATACAGAAGGCGACCGAGCTTGGCGCAGATTCTGTGATACCGATAAGGACTCACAGGACCGTTACAAGATTTACAAAAGATAGGATATCCGCGAAGATTAAGAGGTGGGAGAGGATCGCCCTTGAATCGTCTAAGCAGTGCGGCAGGAGCCAGGTGACCAAGATAGGTGAGTACGCAGATTTTAAGGATCTCCTTAGCCGTATAGAGGCTTACGATCTGGTCATTATGCCATGCCTTGCCGGGGTAGATAAGAAAGGCTTAAAGAAGGAATTGAATGGGTTCAGCGTCGGATCTATGTTAATAATTATCGGACCGGAAGGCGGATTCGATTCAGATGAGATAAAGATAGCTGCAGCCATGGGGGTAAGCTTTATATCACTTGGTGAGAATACGCGTAAGTGTGATTCTGCAG
>JABMRJ010000160.1 GCA_013202745.1 Candidatus Omnitrophota bacterium | reverse complement strand
TGACCATAAATGCATGGTCGGCGCTCTCAAAGGGTGATTTTGAGGCTACTATAAACTATACAGATAAGTGTATAGAACTATATAAGGCGGAGGCCCTGAAGCAGCAGAGTCTCTTAAGAAAGTTTCCCGGTGCAGGCGATGTTAAGAACTATGACACCTTAAATAATGTAGCCGCCTGCCTCTTTATAAAAGGAGAGGCCCATTTCCAGAAGAATATGTATGTAGAGGCCTTACCTTATTATCAGGAAGTGATAGGCAAATACGGTTTTGCGCAGTACTGGGACCCTAAAGGATGGTACTGGAAGGTGGCAGAGAAATCACAGGCGGTAATAGATAAGATCGATACCCTGACAAAACCAAAGATAAAGAAGTCCGAGGAAGAGAAGATCTCTCTCGTTGTAGGATTGAACTTTCCTATATATGATGAGGGGAGCGACGATATAGTAGATTATACAAAATACGGTGAGCTCCAGAATGCAGGTACATCGGAATATAAATATAGGATAATAGACAAAAAGGGACTCTCAAAGGCAGTAGGCGAGGGCATCTACCCGAACAGCAGCGCATATCGGGACCCTCTCTATAAATCATATGTGGAGAAGGGCCTTCTCGATGGTAGCCACTGGGACTATGTCAATTCAGACAATCTGCAGGCAAATTTTTACAAATGGGCTACTGCCGGTGAAGATCCCGGAGTAAAACTATATTACACTGCTCACGCCCTGGAAAGGGCCAGGCACTATAAACATGCCATAAAGGCCTATCATGCCATAATAGTTCACTATCCCAAGACGATAAGCTGGACATACTGGAAGACTCCATGGTATGTCAGCCAGGTGGCTATAGACAAGATAAATTATCTTACACGTAAACACCCCGAACTGGGTATGAAACTTGTAGGTGCCGATCTGATTATAGAGAATGGCTTCGACTCCGATATACGAAACGACGTAATAAGCGTAAACCCGGGGTCTATTGTGAAAGCGACACCCGAAGACCTAAAGATCAAACGTCAGGATCTTTCAAAACTCAAAGTCGTAAAAAGAATCGGCGGGCCGAAAGTAGAGCTTCTACAGTATGAGAACGGCCACTGGCAGTTCAGGGTAGACGGGGAACCTATCATAGTAAAGTCGGTCGCTTATTCACCCACAGTTGTAGGCCAGAGCCCGGATAAGGGCACGCTCAAAGACTGGACATTCGAAGACTATGATAATAACGGCAGGATAGACGGGCCGTATGATGCGTGGGTCGATAAGAACCTTAATGGCAGGCAGGATGCAGATGAAAAACCTGTAGGCGATTTCCAGCTTCTCAAGGATATGGGTACAAACGCTATAAGAATATATCACCACACTCACAATGAGAATAAGGCGGTATACAAAGCCCTTTACGACGATTACGGCATTATGGTGATCATGGGAGATTTTCTCGGTGCCTATGCAACGGGCTCCGGGGCAGCGTGGCATGATGGAACCGACTTCTCACACCCTGTCCAGCAGGAACGGATGAAAGACGGCGTCAAAAAGATGATAGAAGAGTATAAGGACGAACCTTATATACTTATGTGGCTGCTCGGCAATGAGACAAATTACGGCGTCGCCAATAATGCCAAGAAGGATCCCGAGAGTTATTATAAATTTGTCAATGAAGTTGCAAAGATGATAAAAGAGCTCGATCCCACACGCCCCGTCGCCATATGTAACGGCGATACGCTCTTCCTTGATATATTCGCCAAGCACTGTCCCGACGTGGACATATATGGCGCAAATAGCTACCGCGGCGAACAGGGATTCGGCATAGGTATATGGAAATCTGTAAAACGATTATGCGATAAGCCTGTATTGATAACAGAGTACGGGTGCCCGGCATATCAGAAGGCGAAGCCCCGTGAATTATCCGAAGTGGATCAGGCAAAATACCACCAGGGTGAATGGGAAGATATGCTTTATAATTCAGCAGGCTATGGCGAAGGAAACTCCATAGGCGGTGTAGTATTCCAGTGGCTCGATGAATGGTGGAAGGCATATGAGCCTTCTATACACGATACCCACGGACTCTATACGGGACCATTTCCCGGTGGATGGGTATATGAGGAGTGGTTTGGCCTGGCAGGGCAGGGTAATGGCACCAAGAGCCCTTTTTTGAGGGAGCTGCGTGAAAGCTATTATTTGTATAAGAAGATGTGGAATGAATAAACGTAGTATGTAAAAGGAGGTAGGCAATGGCAAAGAAAATATTTTTATGTGCTGTATTGTTAGCGCTTTTTCTCGGCGGCGTAACATATGCCTTCGAGGGATTTGATGTCTACACTGATAGGTGGGCGCCGAACAACCATTACATCCCTTCAGGATGGATGGGAGACTATGGGGATCTCAAGTTTAATGACGGATGTAAAGAGAACCCATATAGCGGTAAGACATGCATAAAGATAGACTATACCGCAGAAGTTACTCAAGGCGCAGGCTGGGCAGGTATCTACTGGCAGAACCCGGCTAACAACTGGGGCGCAAGAGACGGAGGATTTGACCTAACCGGTGCTGCTGTCCTTACATTCTGGGCAAGAGGCGATAAAGGCGGCGAGGTAATCACCGAGTTCAAAATGGGCGGAATAAACGGCGAATACGGAGATTCTGACTCTATAGGAATGGGCCCCATAGTGCTGACTACCGAGTGGAAGAAGTACTCGATAGACCTTACGGGAGTAGATGTCTCCTACGTAAGCGGCGGATTCTGCTGGTCGGCGAGCAAGCTGGATAACCCGGAAGGGGTTACCTTCTATCTCGACGATATTAGATACGAATAAATAAAAGATAAAGGATCCACCTTCGCCGTACTACGTAGTATCTACCTGCCTGCCGGCAGGCAGGCTTAGCGGCTTCGGCGGATTCAATTCGGCCTTATGATTTACGAAAATCAAAAATTTTCGTAAATCATGGCCTCATTGGAGGCAGGATGTTTAGGACTATATTAAATATTTCCCTGGTCGCTTTACTCTGCATATTCATTGCAACGGGTTGCGGCAGGGATAAATCAGAAGAGGTACAGCTGGATCTACCCGAAGACGAGCTCGATATGCTCATGAACAAAGGCGACACCGACGAAGGGCTCAAGGGCGCATCCTCAATGTACCGCGGCGAATGGAAAAGCTTCCCTGTATATGTGGACAGCGGATATTTTAAGAACCACTTTATCCCCTCGGGATGGATGGGAGACCACGGGGATATGAGGTTCAACGGCAACTGGAAAGAGAATGTCCATTCGAGAAATTCATGTATCAAGATAGTCTATAGCGCAGAGGCAAGACAGGGCAACGGCTGGTCCGGCATGTACTGGCAGAATCCTGAAAACAACTGGGGTATGCGAAAAGGCGGAGGGTTTAACCTGTCGCAAGCTGTCAAGCTTACCTTCTGGGCAAGGGGTGAAAAAGGCGACGAGATAATAAGGGAATTCAAGATGGGCGGTATAAGCGGCGCTTACCCTGACTCTGATGCTGCAAGCATAGGACCCTTAACACTAACAGCTGAATGGAAACAATATACCATAGACCTTACCGGCATGGACCTAAGCTATATCATAGGAGGTTTCTGCTGGGTTGCGAGCGCCATGGATAATATGGAAGGTATGGTATTTTACTTAGATGATATAATATACGAATAATATGGGAAAGAAATATTTTTTTGTATCCAAGAATCCTGTTACAAAAAAGAGCGTAAAAAAAGGTGGGACGATGAATAAGAAGATGACTGCTATTATTGCGGCTGCAATTCTTGTCACGCTGGGTTTCGGCATAGCCATAGGCCAGCATGTCTGCCGCATAAACTACAAAAAGAAGGTACATAAGATATCTGTGGCAGAGCTTGATAATGGAGATCATCAGCTGCTTATTGCCGGGAAGCCTTATTTTATAAAAGGCGTATGTTATATCCCTACACCTATAGGCAAGGGTTACGATTACGATCTATGGAGCGATACCACTAAGCCATGGCTCGTAGACGGAAAATTGATGAAAGATATGGGCGTAAATACCGTCCGTTTCTACTTCCATTCAAAGAATGCCGAGCTGGGTAGAGAGGTCATAAAGGAGTTCTATGAGAAGTTCGGTATAAGGTCTGCGCTCGGGCATTATCTGAATTTCTGGGATTATCCTCCGCCCAATTACGCGCTCCCGGAAGTGAGAGCGAGGATACGCCAGGGTGTTATAAAGATGGTCAATGACTATAAAGATGAGCCTGGCATACTATGCTGGATTCTCGGAAATGAAAATAACTACAGCTTCGACAGGAACGTAAACGCATGGACTACAGACGAGATCGATCTTATAGAGGATCCGCAGGAGCAGAGGAATGCAAAGGCTCGGATATATTATAAGTTTGTAAATGATCTTGCAAAAGAGATAAAGAGCATAGATTCGAACCACCCGGTTGTCATAGGAAACGGAGAGCTTGCATCTATCGAGATAGCCGGGGAGCTCTGTACAGATGTCGATATACTCGGGGGCATAATATATACCGGAAAGACATTCGGCAGTTTCTGGAAGCGCCTCAAGAGGAATTTCGGAAAACCCGCCGTGATGATAGAGTTCGGCTGTGACAGGTATAATGCCTTTACACAGAAAGAAGATGAAGACTACCAGGCCCTCTTTATTAAGACACAGTGGCAGGAGATCGAAAAGAACTCCGCAGGCGGGACCGGAGAGGGAAACTCACTCGGCGGTTTTGTATTCGAATGGAACGACGAATGGTGGAAATACAATGAGCAGTATCCCGGGGACTGGAAAGTTCAGAATGTTGAAGCCAGCTGGTCAAACGGTTCTTATTACTTCGATGCAAAAGCAGATAGCAATATGAACGAAGAATGGTGGGGCATAGTAGGCCTTACCAACGAAGGTGCCGGCGACATAGAGAGAAGGATCCCCAAGAAGTCTTATTATATATTGAAAGATCTTTGGAAGAAGAGACGTTAGTATAAAAGTTGTGCGTTGAAAGAAGAAGGGGTAGGGCAAGGAGGGGGTAGTGCCTAAGTACACTTCACGCGACAATGTAAAATCCGGCGTCCCGTTGGGCGGTATAGGTGCCGGCAAGATGGAGATAATGCCCAACGGCTCTATTAACCATATAACATTCCAGAACAACTGGAGTGAGCCGTTAGTAGGAGGCAAGGCAGGGGTACTCGGTTTCCATTTCGCGGTCTATACAGAGGCAGGCAAGAAGAGGACAGCAAAGTTTCTCCAGACCTCCAAAATAGATTCGTTCCCGCTTATAGACTCGATAGAATATGACGGAAGTTTCCCATTCGCACGGCTTAAATACAAGGACAAGAAGATCCCCCTCGACATAGACCTCTTAAGTTTTTCACCTTTCATTCCGCGAAACGAGAAAGATTCAAGCATCCCCGGTGCGTGCTTTAAATTTAAGTTTAAGAACCCTACAGACAAGACGATAAGAGCGTCACTCCTCGTTATGGGCAGGAATACTATAGGTAACTGGGGTGTCGGCAGGTCTAATGTAGTCTCAAAAGATAAAAAGCAGCTCTTCCTTACCTTCAAGAACGGCCGCCGTGAACCTCTCCGCAATGATTTCTCCCTCGGTAATATGACCATGAGTGTACCGCTCGAATCCGGCGAGATAAGCTATCTGGGCGAGTGGAACCTCATGAGTGAATGCTTCAGGCTAAAAGAACATACGCTTAGGCTCGATGCATGGGAATACTTCTCCAAGCTTGGCCGCCTGCCCAATATAAATACAAAGAAGGTAGTAGAGGGCGAATCGCAGGAGCTCGGAGGGGCCATAGCCATAAAATTTGTCTTAAAGCCCGGCCAGGTAAAGGAGATCCCGCTGATATATAGCTGGTATTTTCCCACCCATACAGTAGGCCACATATACACAAAATGGTTCAAGGACTCGCGGGATGTATCTAGATATATCTCAAGAGAGTGTGAAAGGCTCTACAAGCAGACGAGCAGTTGGCACAAAAAGATCCTCTCAAGCGGCATGCCGCCATGGTTTACGGATGCCCTCGTCAATAATCTCTATCCGCTATTCTCGAGCACATGGCACGGCAGGAAGGGCGAGTTTGTAATGTATGAAGCGCCGGTAGTCTGCCCGCTCATGGGGACTATAGACGTAAGATTCTACGGGTCGATACCCGTGAGTTTCCTCTTTCCCGAGCTCGACCTTACCGCTATGAAGCAGTTTGCCGCGGCTCAGAGGAAAGACGGATATATACCGCATGACCTCGGAAAGAAGAGGATAGACCTCCCGAGCGACGGAACTACGTATTATAAATGGAAAGACCTCTGTTCCAAATTTGTCCTACTCTGCTACAGGGATTATCTTGTTACCAAGAATAAGAGGTTTCTAAAGAAGATCTATCCTAATATAAAGAGGGCTATGGAGTGGCAGTTTGCGCAGGATAAGAACAGGGACTTCCTGCCTGATGATGAAGGGCAGGACCAGACATTCGATATGTGGAATTTTTACGGCACAAACTCCTACACATCGAGCATATTCCTGGCGGCCTTACTTGCTTCTATAAAGATAGCAAATACATTCAAAGATAAAAAGCACGAGATGTTATATAAAAAATGGTTTGAAAACGGAAAGCGGAATTTTGAGAAGAAGCTCTGGAACCAGAGATATTTTGTAAACTATCTCTGCAATGATAAGGGCTGTGAATCGAGCTGTACCATAGGGCAGCTAAACGGGCAGTGGTACGCACACCTTCTCGGGCTCGGCTATATAGCAGACAAAAAGAAGGTGAAGACGGCTATAAAGACCATACTAAGGCTAAACGGCACAAAGTCTAAGCACGGGCTCGTCAATGCCGTCCGATATACCGGAGAGATAAATAAAAGCTCCTTCCATTCCAAGAATGTCTTTCCGGGCATGAGCTATGCCTTTGCGAGCCTCTGCATATATGAGGGTTTTAAGAAGGAAGGCATGAGTCTCACAAAGAGGATCTGGGACAATTTTGCATATAACACAAAGACACCGTGGAACCAGCCTGACGTGGTCCATCTGAAGACCGGCAAGGGGCTCTTCGGTGATTACTATATGCGCAATATGGGCATATGGTCGGTATACCTGGCGCTTGCAAATAGAGACTCTAATCTCCGGAAGACCTTAAAGACAATAACCAGATAGTAATATCCTGTCAAAATGACCATGAAAGATTACAAAGGCGCAGAACGCCGCAGGTATATAAGGCTTAAATCGGTATTTCCCGTCGAGTTTAAGCTCTTGAGCCCAAACCTCGCAGAGGAGCTCTCTGGTCTGAAGCAGGGCTTTACCGCTGATGTCTCAAAGGGCGGTATCTTGCTTCGCATAAACAGTGTCGAGCCGGATGTCCTGAGTGCACTAAAAAGGGACGGCACTAAACTCACCCTGAACATTAACATCCCCATATATTCAAAGAGCATCAAAGCAATCTCCGGTATAGCATGGATGAAGGTCATAACTAAAAGCGAAGGTGAACTATGCTTGTTAGGCCTCTCTTTTGAAGAAATATCCGACAAAGACCGAAAGACGCTCGTTGGCCATGCAAAAAGCCTTTACAGGACGCCCATATTGGTGGCATTGGCCCTTATAGTGATGCTCATGAGTATAGGCATTAACAGGATTGAAGAGGTGAGCCTAAAGAAGGAGAACACCGTACTTATCGAGCAGCTTGCAGATGTTGTCCAGAGGAGGACCGATCTTGTAGGTTGGCTCGATAAGGCAGACGCGGATAAAGAGATATTGTTAGCTACGTTAAAAGATCATACAAAGAGCATAAGAGAAGCGCAGATAGAACAAGAGAAGCTTATTGCGAAAGAAGAAGAGCTAAAATCCACTGTGATAGACCTGGAGACTCTTAAGAAAGAACTTGCTATAAGCAAAAATGCGCAAGGAGTGTTGGGAAAGAAACTCGGAAACCTTTCGCGCGATAAAGATAGATTGCAGAATCGACTCGCTATAATAACGCACAACGAACAGGAGCGCCTAAAGGAGTTTGCTATAGTAGAGACGGCCCGACTCAGCTTAGAGAAGGCCACCGTCGACAATATGTATAACTGGATGAAGGTCCACCAGAACAGAAAGACAGGCCTTATCGCAAGCTATGAGGGGGACCCGGCCCTCAAGAATACGGCCTTTATATATGACCAGTCCATCGTGGCGCAGGTATTCATTCTTAACAGGGATTTCGAAAGCGCAAAGGCTATCCTCGACTTTTTTAAGGATAGGGCTCCGAGGACCAGCAATGCCTTTGCAAATGCCTATGGGGTAAATAGCGGCGGTATCACCGAATATACGGTCCATTGCGGCCCCAATATCTGGCTAGGCATCGCCCTTATGCAGTATATGAACCAGACAGGCACCCATGAATACCTTGACCTTGCCAAGCAAATAGGCGACTGGGTAATAGGTGTACAAGGCTTGGATCCTGACGGAGGCATAAAGGGCGGACCTGAAGTTACATGGTACAGCACCGAGCACAACCTCGATGCATATGCATATTTTATCATGCTCTATAAGGTAACCGACGAAGAAAAATACAAAGAGGCAGCCAAAAAGAGCCTCGTATGGATAAAGAAGAATACCTATACAGGTGACAGCGGCAGGATAAGAAGAGGTAAGGGGGACTCAACGATCGCTACAGATACATTCGCCTGGGCCATAGCATCTATAGGCCCTGCAATGCTGACGAGGATCGAGATGGACCCTGATGCCATAATGAAGTATGCAGAGGATAATTGCAAGGTAACCGTAGACTTTGTCAGGCCGGATGGAAAGACAGTCATGGTAACGGGCTTTGACTTTGCCAAGCATAAGAATATCGGCAGGGGAGGCGTAGTCTCAAGCGAATGGACCGCGCAGATGATAGTGGCATTAAAGATGATGAGCGACTTCTACCTTGACTCAGGAGACAAAATTAAGGCAAGGCATTACAGGAAGAAATATACCTTTTACTTAAGTGAGCTTGAAAAGATGGTCATAGCTAGCCCCTCACGCACGGGCCAGGGCGCCGGATGTCTCCCGTATGCAAGCCACGATGATGTCGATACCGGCCATGGATGGCGCACACCAAGAGGCAGAGATACAGGCTCTGTAAGCGGAACAGCATACGGAATATTTGCAATGAAAGGCTTCAATCCACTCAAACTTGCAGCCTCCAAAAAATAAGCCAGATCCTATCTAACCAATCAATATCCTGATAAGCCTACCAAAGCCTACAAAAGACTTGACATTTAGATGTAATATTATATAATTAACTCTAAATTACCATTATATAACTATACTAATAATTAAACAGAAGAGAAAGGAAGAAGATGAATAAGTACGGACATTTTTCGAAAGACGGACTGGAATTCGTAGTTACAGACCCCAATACCCCAAGGCCCTGGATAAACTACCTGACCAATGAGTCTTATTGTTCCATAGTGTCTCATATGGCCGGTGGATACAGCTTCTATAGAGATTGCCGGACAGACAGGCTCCTGAGATGGCTGCCTGAGAACTGGCATTCTGACAGGCCCGGCAGGTATCTCTATGTAAGGGATAAGAAGACTAAGAAGTGCTGGTCAGCTGCATATCAGCCTATGAGGCAGAAGTACTCCTTCTATGAAGCTAGACACGGGCTCGGTTATACACAGATAGAGACCGAATATTATGGTGTAAGAATAAAGCTTACATTCTTCGTTCCACGAAACGAGACCTGCGAAGTCTGCATAGTCCAGGTTACAAATAAGACGAAAAAGACTAAGAATCTCGAATTATTTCCTTATATAGAGTGGCTCATAGGGGACTATCATCTTGAGTTGAGATACAGGAATATAATGAACCTCTACAACAGGGTATGGTATGACAATGCTCACAAGGCGATATTTGCAAAGAAGACCGCCGCGTGGGGTGACCTAAACATTAAAGACTTTGATTATACCCTCTACTTTGGTACGAGTTTAAATGTAGGCGGTTACATTACGCGTAAAGATGCATTCCTTGGCAGATATAACACAGAAGAGAGACCCGAAAGCGTAATAAGCGGCAACTTCAAGAATGTCTCCTTTTGTTCAGGAGAAGACAGTGTAGCGGCACTTAAGCATAATCTCACCCTCGGCCCGAAAAAAACAAAAGAGTTTACAATAGTTATGGGGCAGGAAGAGAGTGCGCAGAAAGCGAATAGAACCCTCACAAAATATAGAAGCATAAAGACGGCCAAACAGGAGCTTGAGGCGGTAATGGCGCTTTGGAGACACAGGATACTCCACAACCTCATAGTAGAGACCCCTGATAAGGACTTCGACAAGATGATTAATATCTGGGTCAAGTACCAGGTCTATATCTGCAACTTCTGGTCACGTTCGCCCAGCTATTATCATGAAGGTTCAGGCGGAAGGGGCTACAGGGATTCCTGCCAGGACGCAGAAGGCATACTTGCGATAAATCCACAGCACGCATACGAAAAGATAAAAAGAATAGCCTCTTTAATAAGAAAAGACGGTACTTCTGCTCCCGGATGGGGAGATACGACGGGGCCGGCAGACCACAGGCCGAATAAGGACCACCAGATATGGCTTACGGCCACGGTCGCCGCATATATAAAAGAGACCGGCAATAAAGAGATATTAGATGAGTATATCCCGTATCTTAAAGACAAATGGATAAAGGGATGGGATATAGATAGCAACTTCAAGGGCAGCTCAAGGTCTGACGGCGAAGGGACACTATTTGAGCATCTTGAGAGGAACTTAAACTTTACATTCAATGATGTTGGCGCAAAAGGTTTTCCTCTTATAGGCCACGCAGACTGGAATGATGCCATAGATGCTGCAGGCATTAAGGAGAGGGGCGAGAGCGTATGGCTTGCCATGGCGCTCGTGAGGTCGCTTAAGATCTTATCCGAGCTTTCTGACTTGATAGACAAGAAGGATAAGGCAAAGGACTATATGAATAAGGCCCTCACCATGCACAAGAGGATAAATGACAAGTGCTGGGACGGTGAATGGTATGTAAGGGGTTACACTGACGACGGCACCGTCTATGGTTCAAAGAAGAATAAGGAAGGCAAGATATATATAAACTCCCAGTCCTGGGCTATACTCTCCGGCGTAGCTGAAGGGGAGAGGGAGAAGAAGGTCCTAAAGTCAGTAGATAAACTTCTCGACGGCGAGCACGGGATAGCGCTCTTCCATCCGGCATACAGCAAATTCGACCCCAAGCTCGGCAGGATAAGCATGTTCTCAGAAGGGACAAAAGAGAACGCCGCTGTATTCTGTCATGCCGCGACATTCCAGATAGCTGCGGATTGCACGGTAGGCAGGGGAGACAAGGCATACGCTTCTATGAAGAAGATCATGCCGAGTTGTCAGAAGGATTATGACCTATATAAGACCGAGCCGTATGCATACGCGGAGTACCTGGTAGGTCCGGAGCATCCTTACCTCTATGGTGAAGGGGCGTTTACATGGATAACCGGGACGGCCGGATGGACATTCCTTGCAGGGACAGAGTACCTTATGGGCATTAAGAGGGACTATGAAGGCCTGAGGATAGATCCTTCCATACCTTCGAAGTGGAAAAAGTGCAGGATGGTCAGGCCTTTTAGAGGAGCTGTTTACGATATAGTGATCAAGAACCCCAAGGGCTCACAGCATGGCGTCAAGAAGATCATCGTAGACGGAGAACCGATAAAGGGCAACCTCATAAAACCTGGCGAGAAGAACAAGCTTTATAAAGTCGAAGTAATAATGAGCTAATATAGCCATGAATTATGTCAAGACATTTATATTGCTTTTTACGCTTACCCTCCTTTTAATCTGGGTAGGGAGTATGTTTGGCGGTCCGAGAGGCGCAATGATCGCCTTCATATTTGCCCTCGTCCTAAACCTCGGAAGTTACTGGTTCAGCGACAAGATAATCCTCACCATGTACAAGGCAAAGGAGGTCTCAAAGAACGAGGCCCCGGAGCTTTATAGCATAGTAGAGGATCTTATTATAGATGCCAAGCTCCCCATGCCAAAGGTGTGCATAGTGGCACAGAAAGTCCCCAATGCCTTTGCCACAGGAAGAGATCCCAACCATGCAGCGGTATGTGTGACGGAAGGCATATTGGGCCTGTTGACGGAAGATGAGTTAAAAGGCGTCCTTGCGCACGAACTGGCCCATATAAAGAATAGAGATACTCTTATAATGACGATCGCCGCCACTGTAGCGGGCGCTATCATGATGCTTGCGAGCATGGCAAGATGGGCAGCGATATTCGGCGGATTCGGCGGAAGGGATAGGAACAGAGGAGGCAGTGTATTTGGCCTCATCGCCATAGCCATATTTGCGCCCCTTGCAGCCATGATAGTCCAGCTTGCCATATCACGCACAAGAGAGTATGCCGCAGACAAACGCGGCGCGCATTTTGCACATTCAGCGCAAGGCCTTGCAAGCGCGCTTAAAAAACTCGATTCTGCTGCAAAAAAGCATCGCATGCCTGCATCACCCCAGACAGCGCATCTTTTCATAGTCAACCCCTTAAGGGGAGACTTCCTCGCAACGCTCTTTTCCACCCACCCTCCTGTCGAGAAGCGAGTTGAAAGGCTCGAGTCGCTTAAAATCTGATACCCCCGTTAAGGCCTGCGGTACTTGCCTCCGCTTGTCGCTCGCTCGGGGATGCGCGCCCCTCGCTCGCTGTGGGAAAATTGCGAACGTGTCATAAAGATGTCATAATCTAAATTGCGCGTTTGTGTTCGCAATTTTAAACAGGGTAGATTCTAGTTACTAACGCAACAGCTTGACGAATACTTCGTGCGGTGTTAAAAAGCCTAAGACTTTTCGTGGCCGGTCATTTAGCATGTTTTGAGCCCGATTAATTTGCCTAAGTGATATCTTGTCAAAGTTC
>JABMRJ010000159.1 GCA_013202745.1 Candidatus Omnitrophota bacterium | reverse complement strand
GGATATAGTCCAATTAGCCTTTGATGCCGCAAAAGTAACCGATGCCTCCTCGCGCGCCATAGCCTTAAGTCATATCATACAAGCCCTTTCACAGGCAGGGTTAACTAAGAGATTAGAAGAATTAAAAGAGGAAGATAAGGATATAGTCCAATTAGCCTTTGATAGCGCAAAAGAAGTAACCAATGCCTCCTCGCGCGCCAGGGCCTTTGGCTATATCATAACCGCCCTATACAGCATCATCTATTATTGGAAGCCTGAGGGAGAAGCGGCAAGACAAACTCTAGCAGAGAAGAGAAGGCCGGCTCCCCCAACCCCATTGCAGCAGCTCTCATCTCTACTACAACAGATACTTCCTCAGTTTCAGCAGTTTGTATCTATCCCGGATGAATTATTGAGGGCATTATGGATGTTGTTGACAATTAAGGTAAGTAAATATACAAGAGGGGCGTTAGATTTTTTTAATAAATATAAGGAGCAATTTAAAAATGAAGATCGGTTTGTAGAAATGTTATCTGAACTGAAGATTGAAGAAACTCAAGAACCCGCCGCCTCAACCGCCGGTTCTTTGGATAGAGATGCCGACCAAGGCACTGTTGCGCAAAGCCCTCCCGGCGCAGGGACGATACCCGGCGTAAGCAAATTACTCACACTTGCTGGTATAGATTTAAGACACCAGGCCTGGATAGAGCAGACGCTCTTCTGGTGCGCGAATATAGGGGCTATATTTATACCTTATATAAATCTTATGCATGCCACCATAGGCATATGGGCAATCTTCGGGCTTCTGCATGCGATTAAGTTTGAAGGCATGCCTAATGCGCCGCCTATGTCGATATTGGCTATACTTAGTATGAACTTAGTTCTTGCACTTTCAACCCTTCCTTTAATACACGTCTTCCCGGCTAATATCCTTGCCTATATACCTGCCTTAGCGGTTTTTGTTATAACCACGATAGTTCATCATATGGCAAACCTAGAGGGTATCGAGGAGGAAGATGCACCGCTGGTTGAAAGATCCAGCGCCCAAAACTGCATCCTCGTCTTTAACTGCGGCAGTTCCTCGGTGAAGTGGCAGCTCTTTAATATGGAGGATGAGTCATTGATAGCGAAAGGCTCTGTTGAGAAGATAGGCGAAGAGGGCGGCCCCGCATCACATGAGATAGCCATACAGTCTATTGTAGATGAGCTTCCTGTAGAGAGAGAAGCCATAAAGGCACTCGGCCACAGGGTCGTTCACGGAGGAGAAGACTTTATAGACTCTGTATTGATAGATGATGCGGTAGAGGCGTCTATAAAGAAGAACTTCAGCCTCGCACCGCTGCACAATCCTCCGAACTATGCAGGCATAGAGGCCGGTAAGAAGCTCTTTGCGGGTATCCCCCAAGTAGCCGTGTTCGATACCGCTTTCCATCAGACCATACCTCCTGAGAGATACCTCTATGCGATACCGTATGAATGGTATAAGAAACACCGCATAAGGAGATACGGCTTCCACGGCACAAGCCATAAGTTTGTATCGGCAAAGGCAGCAGAGATGCTAAAGAGGCCCATTGAGGAACTTGGGACCATAACATGCCACTTAGGAAACGGCTGTAGTATAACGGCTGTAGATGGAGGTAAGTCGGTCGCAACGAGCATGGGCCTAACGCCATTAGAAGGCCTTGTCATGGGCACCCGCTCAGGAGATATAGACCCCGCAATCATAGAATTCATAGCGAAGAAAGAAGGAAAGACCGTAGAAGAGATAGTAAAGATACTAAACAAAGGAAGCGGCCTATTAGGACTATCGGGTATAGGCAATGACATGCGCGATGTCTTGAAAGGCGTAGAAGGCAAAAATGAGAGGGCAAGACTTGCCCGCCAGGTCTTTATAGAAAGACTTATACATTATATAGGAGCATACGCAGCACTCATGGGTAGAGTAGACGCAATAGTATTCACAGGCGGCATAGGTGAGAACGATTCTGAATTGAGGGCGGAAGTATGCGAACGCCTAAAAGATCTCTACGGTATAACGTTAGATCAAGAGAAGAATTTATCCGAGGAGAAAGAAAAAATCATAACTACGAAAGACTCAAGGGTACAAGTATTAGTTGTTCCCACAAACGAAGAACTTGTTATCATGAGAGATACCAAAAGGATATATGAGGGTATATCCGTCAAGCCGCTCTTACTCACGCTCGCCCTCGGCTCCGCAATTTATGTCATTCTTGCAGCATCAGGCGCGCGTGTGCCTTTACATGTAATAGCAGCAATCGGAGCCGCGATAACCGGGGTGATGTTTATGGCGCCGGAGAAGACCGGAGATGTAAATCTTCCAGATATTCTTGATGCCTATAGGAAAGATCCCGGCAACAAAGACTTACAGGCTATGATGGAGTCCTTGTTTTATCCGGATAATATAAGTTACACAAGCGACGCGGCCTTGAAAGGGATAATAGATGTGCTGGTAACTATATTTGATTTCCCAAGCGATATAGCGGCCTCTAATGCGGCAGAGGTAATTTTGTTTAACGCCGTGAAGAATGCAAGCCCCGAGCAGTATAGGGTCAGGAAGACAATTTTAGAATGGCTGGGAGAATCGAAGACAAAGACTTCTACGGAACTTCTTGTTGCGATGTTGGCCGAAGAGGCTATACCGTTAATCGGAGGTCAGGATGATATCCTCACAGCCCTCGCCAAAAAGGCCGAAGGCCATAACGACCAGGATGCCCGGAGCGCTATTTCAATAGCAGTTGCAAGCCATAAATACCCAACAGTGCGGTTGAACGCGATTACATTGCTTGCCAGGATCCGGGGGCCGGCCGCAAGAGACACAGTCAAAAAGGTCTTTAAAGACAAAGATGAGCAGGTAATCATTGCCGCAAAGGTATGCCTCGCGAGATTATCTCTCGATTACTGGCATAAAGAATATGAGAGATCTCTCGCAGTTTCGCGAAGGGAATGGCTCATTGCCCATCCTGAAGATCTTAATAAACCGATAATGAAGGTAGGCCTGCACATGCCGGAGCTGGCCAGAGGAATATTAAGCGCAGCAGATGTCGGTATAGAGGAGGCAGATGATGAAGAATCAGCAAGGATTACAATAGACGGCAAGACGCATGCTGCCTCACGCAACCGGCCGATAGACTTAACGGGCACCGAAAGCGAAGAACAACTCTCCATACTTATCTCTCTGCCGCCGGTAGCCGACAGTGATAGAAGCGACCAGGATAGGCCGGTTCGCATTAGAAAACGTTATTTCAAGTGGTGGAGAGATGACTTAGAAGAGGTATTCGATACCAAATTAGAAGAGTCCCGCGTGGTTGCGCCGGAGGGGCTTTCGATCGAACCTGACGAGGTGGCCTCAATATACGTGCGGGTAATAGGTGATACGATATATGTTGAACAGTTTATCATAAATCCCGGATTCAGGGTAACAGGCATAGCCTCCAGATTTTTAGAACCGATAGTCGCAGAGATAATGAAGAGCCATGAAGTCAGACCTACGAAGATCCGTTTTGACTATCTCGCAGCAGGCGCAAAAGAGTTTTTGGAGCATCTCGAAAAGGCGGGTTATATAGTAGGCCCATTCATGGACGAGAAAGGGGAATACTGGTACCTCGGCAAGAGATTCACAGGAGAGGATAAAGCACCGCAAGTCAGCAGCAAGGACTTCATAGACCTCAGCACGAAATTTCTCGAAGCCATGGTGCCTCCAAGCAGCGAACAGACTGAAAAAACGGCTTTAAGCCGTGTCACGGCAGCAGCAGCTATGGCCGCCGATATAGCAAAGGCGGCTCAGTTTGACATCATCTTCTACCCTGATATCAAAACCCATGGAGGTGATATCCTAAGCCAGGAAGGCGGCATACCTATATATGCCCCTGCTGTTAAAGAAGACGGCAAGCCTAAGCTCCTGGGCGTCTTATGGCTTAAAGAAGGTCTTAATCAATTTCAGTTGGATATTATAAATACATTTGTCTTACAGGCAGCATACGCGCTCGAGAGGATCTATCTTTTACATTCGCTCACCAGACAGAGGGATCGAATGGAAGAGGTAGATACCAGATTCAGATATTTCCAGAGGCTCTTGGACAATGTGGAAGAGTTGATAAGTTATATACATGATATAAAGAACAAGATGGTTAATGTAGGAGGTTTTTGGCTCTCATTGCAAAGGAGAGGCAAGGTAGATGCCACACCCGCCTCCGAAGAGCGTTCTACGATCCAGAAGCAGGTCGGGGCCGTAATGGGCATACTGCAGGAGAATCAGAGAAAGATCGATGCCATCCGGGGAGAGGTCCCGACACCCAGCGCTATCAAATCAGAGACACCGTTAGTTATGTCGAATGTCAATCTGGCCGCCGCGTTAATCAGGATCCCCGTACATGAGGATGCGCAGAGGAATAGAGAGGCGGTAGAGCGCGTCAGCAACCATCACTTTGGCGGGCGCATCTCTCCCGATGATGAAGAACATATAGGCTTGGTAAGGGCTACCCATGATTCTCTAAATGCCGTAAGCAAGCTCCAGGCTGTAGTTACGAGATTAGGCGCTGTTTATGCGAATGCGAAAGTGATAGTAAGCGAGATGCTCGTTAAACTTGATGAGATACTGCCGGATTTAAAGAAGTATGCTGATCTTGAAAGATTACCGATAGACCAGATTCGCAGACTTGCCGAGACCGGCGAAGATGACGATAAGAGAGCCGCGAAGATTATTATAGATGATATAGAAGGCGAGCTTAGAGGTGCGTATCAGCGGATTGGCGAGATGGCTAAAGCCATAATAGAGAATGCCAGCACCTTAGAAGAGATAAGACCAGTTAGATTGCAGGAGGTCTTGGCAGCGGCCATAGATGGGGCCAGGCTGCAGTTTGAGGCGGAGGGCATAGATATAGTTGTACGCGATATACCCGATAGCACAGTCCGCACACGGACCGATTCATTTAAGACCCTTGTAATCTCAGAGATTTTGGGCAATGTCAGAAGATATATGCCGAAGGATAAGACGATAAAGAAGGTCGAGATTTGGGGTGAGATTAAGGCGGGAGAAGTCTATATACACATAAAGGATACCGGAAGAGGCATGTCGGATGAATTTAAAGAGAGGCTCGCCGCTGCGGATGGCACATTCAGATCCGAGCAGAGAGAGCATAGAGATATTGAAGGCAGCGGCTACGGGATCTACGGTGCGCAGAGACAGATGCGAAACCTCGGAGGAGACCTCATTCTAGATCTTGAGGATACGAAAGAGAGGCAGCCCGGCCAGGAGGAAGGAAAGGGCGAGGGGTGCCACTTTATTATCAAGCATCCCTTAACGGAAGCAGGAGCCGCAGAAGCGCAGGCAGAAGCGACGGATGAGGGACCCGGAAAACATGGTACTGCGCTGGGCATGATCGGTTGGCTGAATAGGTCACTTATTAAGCGGTTCGGAAGAACGACCGCTGCAAGGTTGAGCTTTATTACAGAAGAGCCCCTCTTCGCAGGCCTGCTCCTTAATATATTGCCGTGGTTCCTTG
>JABMRJ010000158.1 GCA_013202745.1 Candidatus Omnitrophota bacterium | reverse complement strand
GTCAAGCCATCTTTGGGATTATCTCTTTTTGAAGGATATGGAGATATTGAAGGCGGCGTGCTCAAGGTTTAACGCTTTCGGGAAGGGCTTATAAGGAGATGAGAAATAGACGCTGTCCATGCATAGGTTTCTCAATTTGACATTATTACCTAAATAATCTTTAATAATAGAGGCAGATCGGACAGTACCATCCTGGTTGAGTGCAAAGTGTAAGACAGCTTCCCCTTCACCCATAAAGAGGCTATATTTTCGATGAATATAAGCGTTAATCTCATTTCTAATTGAACGCAGATAATTTAAGGCATCAGACGTGCCGTCCTGTTCAGTTAAACTATTTAGGTCTAGGGCCTTTTCGCTTAAGAGAATTTCTCTTAATTCGTTGTTATTTTTAGTTACAGCCTTTTCTATAATCTTTTCTATTGCCTTACCCTTCTTTTCTGAGGATTTGCCTTCTATCTTTATGGCCATTTTCTCTTTTTGGAGCGAGGTCTTCTCGGCCTTTAGAGGTATCGGTTTTGTATCTGAGGGTATCTCTTCTTTTTTATAAATATACGTCACCTCTATCGTTGTATTATTATTTATGGGATGGGTAGAAAAATTCAACAATGGACTGAAGAGTATTGAATGGAACCCAATCGAGAAGAGAAGGGCCATCCTTGCCGGCTTGTCTATTGACATATAGCTCCTCTTTGAGTTAAATATATACGTTTTTTTCCCGAATGTCAATAGTCGCGCCTCCTAAAATTTCAGCTCTACCCCAAAAGTGTATAATCTACCAGGGGCCGGGTTAAAGTATTTCGTTGCTCCAGACGTATACCCATAACAGTTATATTTTTCGGCCAAGAGGTTATCTATCGCTAAAAAGGCCGAGAACCATTTATATTCATAAGCTATCTTTGTATCTATCACAGTGTAATCATACAGCTTCTCATCATTGGCTGAATCCAGAAAGGAGGTACCAACCCTGGTAGCGGTTAGCATTGTCTTTAACCCAAAGTCAGTTTCGTATCTTACCCCAAGGCTGCCTTTATGTCTGGGGATATTACTTATGTATTTACCATCATATTCGCCACTGCTATATTTCGCTCGGGTATAAGTATAATTAGCAAAACCGGTTAAGCCTTTAATAATCTTGAAATCTAAACCCGACTCTAACCCTTTATGGCATGTCTGGCCGCAATTCTCGTATCTTCTAACAGTGGCATCATACCATATCTCATTGTCAAGCTCCATCCAGTATAAGGAGATATCAGTCTTTAAGTAATCATTGAATCGATGACGTATTCCTAGTTCATAATTGTCGGCCTTTTCGGGTTTTAAATCTGTATTGGAGGAGCTTCCGTAGGTAAACATTTGCCCGATGGTCGGACTCCTAAAGGCTTGGGCAAAATTGGCATATAGATTGGAATCCTTTAGATATGTATAGACTATACCGCACCTGGGTGTGAATCTGGACATCTCTTCTTTCTTCGAATTTTCATTATCCACACAATCGGTGAAATCGAACTTAATATAATCATACCTTATCCCCGTTATAACCCTAAGGGGATCGGAAAGCCTAATCTCATCCTGAATATAAGGACCGACTTTGTTTCTATCAATTTCATATCCTTTGTTAATATCCTCCCTTACCCAATAAGGGGCGTTATATTCTTTATAATCGTAGTCATTATTCTCTAAGTCGATCCCTGCTGTTAAAGAGTGCTCTATGCCAAAGATCTTTTGAGAGGTGATTAGCTTAAGAAGGGACCCGTAGGTATCTTCATCGCCTAACTGTTCTTTGGTTCGGCGGGGCCCGGAGGTACTGGTATAGAAAGACTCATTATCCTCATATCGACAAAAAAAGAGCCCTTCAAAATTTAAGGCCTTGCCCATATTCAGATTGTAGGTAGTGCTGAAGTCGATCTTCACCTCTTTGCCTTCGTCATCCTCTGCCATTGGCCTGGCCTGGCGCCGGTTAATTTTGATCTGGGATTCTGTTATGGCCCAGGGCAGCACTCCCCTCTCTTTTTCTTTGTAATCAAAAGAGACCCTCAAATCTTGGGTTGAATCGATTGAAAGATCCACTTTTGTGTTAAGGTGTATCCTTTCATAATCGGTATACTTCCGGAAACCATCAGTAGATTTTCTGCTTCCGCCAATGTAATAACCGAGTTTCTTAAAGACCCCGGAAGCGGAGAGCCTGTAATCCTGGGTATTATAACTTCCATAAGTATAAGAGGCCTTAATTTCAGGTTTAGGGCTTGGCCTCTTGGTGATAATATTGATTACACCGGACATGGCATCGTCACCATAAAGGGCCGAGGCAGGGCCTTTTAAGACTTCGATCCTTTCGATATTGTCCAGAGGGATTAGGTCCCAGCTTACCAATTTATCCTTAATGCTGTTCTGGGGTATCCCATCTATGAGTATTAATTGATGGGTGGACATCCCTCCCCAGAAACCGCGCATGTTTATTCTGCCGACCGTTCCTATGCCGGAGCCGTCATACATGTAAATACCGGCTTGATCCTTTAATAGATCAGGGATATTCTTTGCATTTGAATCGTCGATGGTCTTTTGCGAGATGATGCCCATGCTAGAAGGGACTTCTGATAACCTCCTTTCTGTTTTTGAGGCGGTTACGGTTATCGGCTCCAAAGAGATGGGCTTGGTTTGGGTTTCTATTTGTTCTGCGCAAATATCTTTTGTTAGCATCAAGAGCAGTATCTTTATTAAAATTAACGTCTTCTTTTTCATTTTTTCTCCCTCGAGAATACTCACCGAAATATGCAATCGTCCGGGCTCTCCCATACATTTGTATAGGGATTACCGTTGCGGGGCAGCAGAAGGGATTTTTGCACGATGGCAAGTTACCTTCATTTCCATTGCTTATCCGGTTAGTTACGTATTTCCTTTCTTTTTTTGTCTTCTTCAGAGACCGTAAATATATAGGGCCTTGAAGAGATGGGATTCTTTTTAACAACTACTACCGTTTTGTAAACATCTTCTATAATCCTATAATCCATCACCTCCTCCGGTTTTCCTTCTTTTTGTATACGCCCTCCATTAAGAAGGATCAACCTGTGGCAGTACTCGCTGGCTAAGTTGAGATCGTGTAAGACCATTATTACCGTAAGGCCTAATTCCTTATTAAGCTTTCTTACAAGATCCAGGATCCTTACCTGGTGCGTTATATCCAGATGTGTAGTCGGTTCATCCAAAAGAAGCAGCATAGGTTCCTGTGTCAACGCGCGGGCGATAAGCGCAAGCTGTCTCTCGCCGCCGCTTATCTGGCCCATTAATTGATCTTTAACTTTGAGTGTATCGGTTAAAATCATACATCTTTTAGCTGTATCTAAGTCTTTTTTACTCTCTATCAATTGGAATCTCTTGTAATATGGTATCCTTCCCAAAAGTATAAATTCTTCTACACTCATAACTGCGCCCTCAGACCTTTGGGAGACTACGGCCACCTTCCTGGCCAGTTCTTTAAAATGCATATGCCAGATATTCCTATTTTCTAATAGGATAGTTCCCGCCTTTGGCTTTAATATCCTCGTAATTGCCCTAAGAAGTGTCGTCTTTCCAGAGCCGTTAGGACCTATGATTCCAATAAGCTCTCCATCTTCCACCTTAAAATCAATATCTTGAAGAAAGAATTTCGAATCATACCCACATCTCAAATTCTTTATCTCAAGCATTATCCTTCTCCTAAAAAGATCCGCCGTTTTGTCAATGCATAGACAAAGACCGTTCCGCCTAATATGCCTGTGATTACTCCAACAGGTAGTTCTAAGGGCGCTATGATGGTCCTTGCCATGGTATCGCAGATGATAAGAAAAGTGCCGCCCACAAGATATGAGGCAACAAGGAGTATGCGGTGGTCTCTCCCCACGAACATGCGCACTAAATGAGGGACCACTAATCCCACAAAGCCGATTATACCTGCTACAGATACACTGCAGCCCGTAAGCAGTGATGCAAGCACGAAGAGTATCCTCTTTGTCCTTTCTACATTAATGCCTAAATGTAATGCCTCTTCCTCTCCCAGCATGAAGGCGTTGAGGTCCCTTTGATAAAGATATGAGGCGAATAAGCCAGCGATAGATACAAAGACCATTATCTTGATAAGGGTCCAGTTGGGTTCTTCCAAAGAGCCCATTATCCAGAAGATAATCCCATGAAGATCCTCTATGCGTGAGATAGCCATAATGAGCATAATCAAAGACGCGGATATGAAGCTTATCATTACGCCTGTCAAGAGAAGCCCCTGGATTCGTAATATGCCTTTTTTTAAACTTAAAGAATATATGAGTACTATTATAAGGACAGCCCCAAGAAAACCCGACAAGGGAAGGCCGATAGGGCCTATAAATCGATTCAATCGAAAAAGGATGTTTAAGCATACACCTAAGGCTGCGCCACCAGAGATGCCGAGGGTGTATGGTTCGACCAATGGATTTCTAAACATCCCCTGCAGGATAACACCGGCCAGACTCAGTGCCCCGCCTATGGCAAAGCCTAAGATAATACGTGGCAGGCGTATATCAAAGAGTATGCTGTATTCAGAAGTACCTCTGCCCTCGAATAACAAGGCGAAGATCTTTTTTACAGATATGGCAGTCGGGCCGATACACAAAGCCAAGAGGCTTATTATCGAAAGGGCCGCGCATAAAACCGATATCCAGCAAATCCAACCGATTATCCTCTTACTCATATTTTTCCTGATGGAGATACTCGACGATCTCCTTGAGTGTTTCCACGAAACTTGCAGGGGTGGCGCTGCATAGCTTATAAGATTCTATGATATGGATCCTTCTATTCTTTACGGCATCTATGGTATTATACCTCTTCCACACTTCTTTTTCTTTCTCTCCTATAATTCCCATCGTCGTTATAATTATTACTGCAGGGTTGTCCTTAAGGACCTTCTCCCTGGAGTAGAGGCCGCTTGTTGAATCGGATGCGGTATTTGTGCCCCTTGCGAATTCAATCAGGCTATTGATAAAAGAATCCTTGTTTACCGTATGGAGGGGTTTGGCCCCTAGCTGGACAAAGACCTTTTGTCTCGGCAAGGCCTTAATCTCTCTTTGTATAAGCGCTACTTTTGTCTTGGCCTTATTGACAATATCTTCAGCCTCTTTCTCTTTACCTATAATCTCTCCTAATCTTAAAAATTGTTCACAGAGCTGGCCGAAATTTTTTGGCATGGAAAAGATCTCTACATTTAACCCCAGATCCTTCAATTTCTTGATGGCCCTATGATTTGTTAATGATGTTGCCAGTACTATATCGGGTTCGAGGCTGACGACCTTCTCGAGATTGACCTCGATCGCTGTAGCCACCCTCTCTTTACCCTGCGCCTCTTTAGGCCGGTCGCAGTATGTAGTGCAGGCTATTAACCTATCCTCTGCGTTTAACAGATAGAGCTGTTGTGTTATGGATGGGCCCAATGAGATTATTCTTTGAGGAACTTCCTGTTCGGAATACAAAAAAGCGCCGATATGTAAAATCAAAAGGCTTAGGGACAAGACTTTTAATGATTTCACTTTCGCCAATAATCTATGTTTTTTCACTTTATATGTCACCGAAAATTTCGGGATGGATAAATTTAGCCAAAGCCTTTAACCCTTCTACCGCCCTTGGGCCTGGACGACAGACTAGATCAGCCCGGATCTGGTAAACTCGGTTATTAGAGTAGGCGTCAGTCTCTCTAAAACGCGGATGATTTTTTACATAAGATAACAAATTTACAGTCTCTTTATGTCCTTTAGTTGTAATAATAACCTCGGGGTTCTTCTCAATGATGGCTTCAAGTAAATCGTCGATGTTATCCATATCGATATACTGCATAATGTTTGACCCTCCGGCTGCGTCGATTAATTTATTGACGGTACAAGATTTTAGAGCGACGCATAGAGGATTGTGAGAACACACATAGCAGACCCTTGGCTTTCGGTCTAAAAGATTGATCTTCTTTTGTATCTCTTCAACCCTTTTTTGTATCTCGCCAGCTAATCGAGAAGCCTTTTCTCGACAACCGATAAGCTCTCCTACAAAAGATATAGCTTGAGGGGCATCCAATATTGTCTTCGTCTCTATCGCGTAAACAGGTATCGCTTTGTCTTTCAATTGCGGGATAACTTTTAGATGAAAATTAAAATCTGTAGCCAATACTAAGTTCGGCGAAACGGAAGCAATCTTGTCTATATCCGGAGTAGCAAACCCTCCGATCTTCTCTATCCGTTTTGCTTCTTTAGGATAATCACAGCATTCGGTTACCCCTACAAGTTTATCTCCTTCTCCCAAAGCAAAGACGATCTCAGTATTGGATGGGGCTAATGAGACAATCTTTTTCTTCTTTAGAGAGGCAGCCTCCAAAAGCCATCTCTCATCTTTTAAAACTTTTTTGCCAATTTCAAACCCCACTCGCTTTTTAAAGATTGGACCATCGTATACAAAGCTGTGATACTCCCCCTTCTCACCGCAGAGATCGACACCTTCTACAGACTTTAAATCTTTCACAAATTTCTCATCGATCTCGCGGCCAAGCCACTCTTTACCTAAATAGGATGCCTGGGTTGCTACAACGATTGCCTTGAAGCCCGTTTTTATAAACTCTGTGATCAGCTCTTCTCTTTTTCTTTGCCATAATGGTAATATAGGCCTTATCCCTACTTCACCGCAGACTCTTTCTACCCAGTCTCTGTGTTCCTGAAAGTCGATATCGCCAAAGACACCCGCCTCTACGCCGTCTCTCTTTAAAAGAGAAACCGCTTTTTTAAATTCTTCTTCATAGGTCTGCCATGCGGCTTTTCTTTGTAGAATCGGGATCTCCATAGCTTCGGCCTGTTTTTTAAGCAATCTTGAGTCTACCCCATGAGATCGAGAAAGCCTGCCGTCTTCAGATGTCATATTTAATAGACAGGCAACTTCAATATTGCGATCCTGCATCGCCTTGTAACAAGAAAGCGAAGCCTCTTTGCCCCCACTCCAAGAGATAAATGCCTTCATCTACAACCTCCCCTCCATGACGAACCATTACTACCTACACGGTGGTAGCGGTCCTCCAATCTAGCACAAGACCACAGACCCTGCAATGAAATGCATCTTTATCCATACCTGCCCCGCAATTTGGGCATGGTTTCTGATTACTTTTTGGTTTCGGTATATCGCCCACAGTTTCTGAATAGACCTTATAATAATAGTAATGTTCATTACTAATAAATTTTATATCTTTAGAATTCCTCCTGAGTTCTTCATCGGTTATCCTTGATGAGATGAGATCTCGCAGGTTTGTCATGCCCGAACCGTATTCTAAAGGGCGCTTGCTCTGCCAGGCTATCTCAGGGGGCAGTATATCCTCAAATGCCTTACGGAGGATCCATTTTCCCCGGATAATTCCATTCTCTCGCCTTATCTTTAAATCCGCACTAAGAGATAAGGCAAAGTCTACGACCCCCTTATCCATAAAAGGCTGAATAATCTCTATTCCAAATGCTTCGGCAATAATATTAGAACTAAAGCACATATGTTGCGATATCTTTCTAATATAGCCATCAAGATCATCCATCTCTTGCATAAATGAATAACCGCCGAAGAGCTCATCACTTCCGTCACCCGTCATTATCTTATTTACGCCATGCTCTTTTGCCAATTTAAGACCAAAATAGGCTGCTAAATCATTTGGGATAGCAGGATCGAAGGTCTTGAGTATCTTTATCACCTCTGGAATAGACTCGATGGCTTCTTTTGTGTCTACGCACCATTTATTATGTTGTATGCCAAATAGCCTAGCTACCGAAGCTGCATATTTAAGGTCCTCCCCATATGACTCTAGGCTTACTGTAAAGCCCTTAACATCAGGCATGATGCTGGCCAAGACGGCTGTATCTAGACCTCCGGAGAATAGTATGCCGTTTGCCTTATTTCTTTGGACAGATTCCGTCAATTCTCTCTTCAATCTTAAGATCATATCTTTCATAACATATTCTCTCATCGCCTGCAGTAATAAGAGTTCTTACAATTATAGTTCTGTTATTTCCAGGGTGGTGGAGAGTCCCTTGCTCCAGCCATCCCAGAGATAAGGCCCCTCTTTACCATCTGCGATTAAGCGCAGGGCGTACCGGACCTGCTCTTCATAAAGCTCGCAAAATGCACCGGGTTTTTCCATAGAACCATTCATTTGATGGGCCTCTGCCGGACAGGGCGAACCGCAAAAATGGCGTATGGCACAGTAAGAACAGGGTTGAATGTTTTCGATTTTCCTCTGTGTAACTAAGCTAAAGGACCTTGTCTTAAGCACGTTATCAATATTGTCTTTAAAAATGTTACCGCCTTTAAACTTATTCAGCCCAATAAACTCGCTGCAGGGAAATAGGTCCCCGCTACTCGATATGGCAAAAAAACATCTCCCCCCTCCGCAAGGTGAGATATCGCACATTAAACGCCGAGCGGCTGGGGCAATTATGCCCGCTAAGATATTAGCAAAATTCGCCACTACAAGCCGGCGTCCGGTCTCCTTGAAAAGCGCATAAGTACGGTCCAATGCCTTTAGATAATATTTTGCCAAGTGATGATCCGGCGGTTTACTGGATCGGGCGCCCGGCATCGTGCAACGGACAGGGTTTAGCATGCAGACAGGCACTTCTAAACCGTGCAGAGATTCGACTATCTTAGTAAGCGAAGCCATATTCGTTTTTGTTATTGTGCAGATCACCGAATAATTCCTATAACCCCTCAGATCTTTTATTACCTTAGTTACTTCATTAAAGACCCCCCGGCCATTCCAGGTCTTACGCAACCGGTCTGCCACCTTTGAGATATGGCCGTCAAGGGAGAGGCCTATACTTATCTGTCTTGAAGTCAGGAAATCGATTGCTTCACCATCAAGGAGTGTGCCGTTGGTCTGTATACCGAAGTGAAAATCATCCCCGTATTTATCAATAGCCGAAAAGACCGCTTTTTTATTAAGCATTGGTTCTGCACCATGAAAGACGATCTGCGGTTTTTTGCCTTTAGGCATGGTTGACTTAAAATAGGCCTTTAAGATTTCCAGTGCCCTTAAGAGCCTCGAGAGGGACATATCTTTACCGTTCTTACGTAATTCTTTAGGGATGTAACAGTAAGAACAATTCAGATTGCAGCGGTCGGTGGGGTTAAAATAGACCGCAGAAGGTCTTAAGCCGAACCTAAGGCTATCCATCTCCTTAATAAAAGAACCTTCTTTTCTGCGGTATTCTTTAAGCAACGATGAGTTGATTAAGGCCTCGGTGAGTCTCTCCTTTTTAATGAGTGCCCAGAAAGCGGTATCTGCCGATACCAACCCAACATAGTCTTTATGTCCGATGTCTACTGGTTGGAGATTGATGCCGCTTCCTGTATTAAGATAAATCCCCCGTGAAGATACAAAGTCTTTAGCGCTTTTCTGTCCTATCATATCTTTATCTTTCTTCATAAAGTGAATTTCCCCCGCCCCTTGATAGAAGCCCCTACGCAGAAGGGGCGGGGTTTTTAAAATCATTTCTTATCTAAGAGTATGTAGTGTGAGAGACCTGTCCCGGCCGCCTCACATTTCTTACGACGGGCAATAACGCTTCTCTTTTTTTTGCGACATGTCTTTTTCATCTTGTCACCCCCTCTAAATCATAAAGAAGTTTTTAGGGCCTCGAGTAGTTTCAGATTTTCATTGCGCAGGCGCACGGCTACACGAATATATTTATTGTTTAAATTCCTAAAGTTACTGCAATCTCTTATAAGGACCCCTCTTTTAATAAGAGCGTCTTTTAAGGATCTTGAGGTAATGCCGTTTCTCTCTATTTTTATAAGTATAAAATTTGCTACCGCAGGGTATGGTTTTAGCCCGCCAGTCTTATTTAATTGCTCAAAGAGAAAACCCCTTTCTCTTTCTATGAGCTGATAGGTCTTTTTAATATATGGCCTATCTTTTAAGATCGACTCTGAGGCAATCTGGGCTAGTGAATTGGTATTCCAGGGAAGCATAAAACGCCTTAATCTCTCGACATTGTCTTTATGTGTGATAAGGTAACCCAATCTTAATCCCGGAAGTGCAAAGAACTTAGTGAATGTCCTTAAGACGAATATCTTCTTTGATCTCGCTGCTTCCCGGATTAATGTGTAATCTCTCTGATTCGGTAGAAAGTCCATAAAGGCCTCGTCGATTACAAGCGGTCTTCTAACTTTAAGCCTATCCCCCAGTACAAGATTGCCGGTTGGATTGTTGGGATTACAGATAAATGTAAGGTCTGTTCTGTTAAGGCAGGATAGGTCAAGCTTAAAACCATCACCCTCTTTAAGCCTTAAGAATTCTATCCTACTCTTTACGTTTCTAGCTGCCCGTTCATATTCAGAAAAAGTGGGTACTGGTATAAGTGTGGTCTTTGGCCTTGTGGCGGTAACGATAAGATATATCAACTCTGCAGAGCCATTACCCAATAGGATGTTATTACTGCTTATACCCCAATGTTTAGCAATCTTTCGGGTAATACTCGTTGCATTTAGATCAGGATAATGCAGGATCTTATCGAGGTTTTTAAAGATACTTTTTTCTACAGCAGGAGGTAATCCTAATGGATTTATATTAGCGCTGAAGTCGATTATGCTTCTTTTGCATCTTTGTTCGATCTCGTATATATTTCCGCCATGCGAATAATCTATATAAGCCATTTTATAAAAGCCCCTATTATGACTATAAGTAAAGATGAGACTAGGCTGATAGCCAAGGCCTCGTTTATTAAAGAAGGTGATATCGGCCTTACATCTTTTCCCAGATATGGTTTATTGGATACTCTCCCTTGGTACGTCGATGGTCCGCCAAGCCTTATACCAAGCGCGCCGGCCATGGCTGCTTCAGATATGCCGCTGTTTGGTGAAGGGTGTTTATTGCCATCTCTCAACATTGTTTCATAAGACTCCCTAAATCTTCTTTTTATAACCGTAGAAGATAGGGATATCAGTAATCCCGAGATCCGCGCCGGGATAAAATTGGCTATATCATCCAGCTTTGCAGAAAACCAGCCGAAATCAAAGTACCTTTTATTCCTATACCCAACCATAGAATCGAGGGTATTGATGCTTTTATAAGTTATGGCCAGGACAGGGCCTCCTAATATAAGGTAAAAGAGGGGTGCGATAATGCCGTCGTTTATGTTCTCTGCGATACTCTCTATTGTAGCTGTGATAATTTTCTCTTTGTCTAAATCTTGTGTATCGCGGCCAACGATCTTTGAAAGCTCTTTTCGCGCACTATCTAATGAATTTCGTCCTAACTCTTTTAGGATCGCCCTCGATTTTACCCGGAGGTCCTTTACAGAAAGAGAGAGATAACCCAAAAAAACCCAGGCTATATTCCCTGCTATTGGGCTTATTCTCTTTGCATATAACAGGAAAAGATAAGAAAGAGACGCGCTTATCCCTATTACGGTTAAGGCAGTCATAATACCCTTTGCCCTATCTAACCACATAATGCCGCTTCGCTTTAATCTATTATCCAAAAAATTTATAATGCCCCCCATGCCTCTGACAGGGTGAGGAAACCACTCAGGGTCACCGATTACTAAATCTGTAATATAAGAAGATATTATTAACAACATTATAATTAATACTCGCCCGTAAAAAGGCCGTCCTTTATGGCGGGGTCTTCTTACGGGGTTTACCTAAGGATTATAAATGAGAAAAAGATAAAACCTGTTTCTGCGATTTCGCTCAGCGCGCCTATTGTATCACCTGTCATCCCATCTATCTTTCTCTTCGAATAATTTATCATAAGAAGGACTGGGACAATATTTACGATAAATAATGGTATCGCCTTTATGCCGGCCGTGATAAAGAAGACGACCGCTGTAAAGAGGCTTGCCAGGACTAAATCCTCCTTCTTTGCATATTTTATAAAGGAGATGGCCTTTCCTTCCTTTCTTGGATATAGAGCTAGGTTGCATGCAAGCGCCTGCGCCCAT
>JABMRJ010000157.1 GCA_013202745.1 Candidatus Omnitrophota bacterium | reverse complement strand
GTTCTCTCCTGATAGGCTTCTTGAAGAAGCCTCTTTGCTTCAGGAACTCGGTATACAGAAGGTGTTGCTTTTTGGCATACCGGATCATAAAGATGAATACGGCAGCGCCGCATATCATAAAGATAATGTGGTGGCAGAGGCCGTAAGTTTATTGAAAGAAAGCTTTCCAGGGCTTACCCTTATGACTGATGTATGCCTATGTGCATATACTACACACGGCCATTGCGGCATCATTAATGGAAAGGACAAATCTATAGATAATAGCGAGACATTGTCCGCGCTTTCACGGATTGCATTGTCCCACGCAGAGGCCGGTGCAGATTATGTAGCACCTTCTGCCATGGCCGCAGGGCAGGTGGCTGCCATAAGGAGCGCGCTCAATCGAAATGGTTATGGCAAAACGCGGATTCTTGGATACTCAGCAAAATTTGCATCACAATTCTACGGCCCATTTAGGGATGCAGCAGATTCGTACCCTAAATTTGGTGACCGCAGGGAGTATCAATTAGCCTATCTTGATAGAGAGCGCGCTATTAAGGAAGCATCGGACGATATAGAAGAAGGCGCAGATATCATTATGGTCAAACCTTCATTGGCCTATCTCGATATTATAAGGGATATAAGAAATGGCCTTGATCATCCCCTGGCTGCGTATAATGTAAGCGGCGAATATGTCTTTATAAAGAATGGGGCGAGAGAGGGCTTGTGGGATGAGAGAGAGATGGTTTTTGAGACTCTAAGTGCGATAAAGCGCGCAGGTGCCGATATGATCATTACATACCATGCAAAAGAGATAGCCCTGTGGAATAAAGAAGGCAGTATATCATGAAGAGAAGAAGAATAAATGAAAACAAGAGAGTATTAAAGGCCGCAAAGCGGGTTCTTGTAGGCGGAGTAAATAGCCCTGCACGCGCGTTTAATTATGTGAAGACCGATCCTATACCCATAAAGAAAGGTAAGGGGTCCAGGATCTATGATTACAATGGGAATAGATATATAGACTATCTTCTTGGTTTTGGGAGCGTTATCCTGGGGCATGGTATAAATGAAGTCACAAAGGAGATCTCAGACTCATGTGAAGATGGCATTGTTTTCGGCGCTACAAACCTATATGAAGTAAAGCTGGCCGAATCTATCCGTAAGGCAGTCCCGTTCTTTGAGAAGATACGTTTTACCACATCCGGGACCGAAGCGGTCATGTCGGCCCTGCGGCTCGCAAGGGGAGCCACTGGTAGGAATAAGATAATAAAATTCGCGCATTCTTATCACGGTCATGCGGACCATCTTCTGGCAAAGTCGGGCTCCGGTGTAGCGACACTCGGGATTCCGGGAAGTAAGGGCGTACCAAAAGATTTTACGCGGCACACATTGACAGCGCCGTATGGTGACAGGCATTACATGGATAGGCTCTTCAATAAATTCGGCAGTGATATAGCTGCAGTTATTGTAGAACCTGTTGGGGGAAATTACGGTGTCATCACGCCGGATATAGGATTTATGCGGTACCTAAGAGATATAACTAAGAAAAGGGGCTCGCTTTTGGTCTTCGATGAGGTAATAACGGGGTTTAGATTACATTTCGGCACGGCTGCCCAGTATTTCGGTATAAAGCCCGATTTGATATGCCTGGGCAAGATAATAGGAGGAGGCCTTCCGATAGGCGCATACGGGGGAGGCAATAAGGTTATGAAGCATCTTGCGCCGACAGGCGGCGTATATCAGGCATCCACGTTTGCCGGAAATCCCGTAGTTATGCGCGCGGGAGTAAAGACTATTCATCTTTTGTCTAATATGAGAAAAAGGTATGAATTTATTAACAATCTGACGGAAGATCTGGTAATTGAATTACTGAGAGAGGCGGCCATTCTCGGAATAGGGCTGTCCATGCGCGTCTTTTGCAGCATGTTCAGCCTCCGCTTTGAAAGAAAAGCGCACTTTGAGATCTTTTATAAGATTATGCTTAAAGAGGGCATCTATCTGGCGCCTTCTGAGTTTGAATCAAATTTCCTTTCATTTTCACACAACAGGAAAGATATCGAAAAGACTATTAACGCGGCAAAAAAGGCTTTACATGCCATTGCGACAAAGAGGGGATTAATATGAATAATATGGATCAAGATGCTTTAAGGAAACGAGGTTTTCTGCGCCAGAAGCAGAATGGATTTTTTATCCTGAGGACTCGCACGACAGAAGGCAATTATAATGCCGACCAATTATCGGCTATTGCAGGGATATCAAAAGAGTATGGCAGGGGTATAATCCATACGACTATAAGACAGGGGCTGGAGGTACCATTTATAAAGCTTGAGGATATCGATAAGGTAGAGAAGATGGTCCACGCAGCCGGTATAGAGATGGGTGCGTCAGGGCCCGGATTGAGAAGCACCACTTCATGTCCTGGGAATAACTGGTGTAAGAGCGGGCTTATTGATACCTTCGGACTCTTTAAAAGGATAGAAAAGGAACTTGATATAAGATGCTCCATGGACCTGCCGCATAAGTTTAAGATAGCCATTTCAGGGTGCCCGAATACCTGCACCAGGGCCCAGGTGACCGAGATAGGTATACATGGCCAGATCGATACAAAAGACCGGGAAAGAAGAGTGGGGTATGCCGTTTATTTAGGCGGCTGCGGCGGAAGGAATCCCCAAACTGCTTTTAAGCTCGAAAGAGTCTTTACCGAAGATGAAGTGCTCTCTCTGGTAAAGCGGACAGTCGAGTTTTATAAAAGAGATGCCAAACCGAGACAGAGGTTGGCATTGCTGATAGAAGAGGTGGGTAAGGAGAAGTTCCTTAGAGAGATAGGGTGTTAGGTTAAAAAAAGAGAGCATAGAAGGTGAAAGATCTATCTATGCTCTCTTTTTATTTCCCTATTATTTAATAGGTCTTTCTTTGAGTGGTTTAAAAGCGTATCCCGAATCGGCGCTTGGTATAGATGCTACCGGTTCACCGAGCAGGAAATCACCTTTCTCGATCCACTTCTTTAAGGTATTGGCTATCTCGACAGCTTTGGAATAACTGGATAGACTGGCAGTCGGGATCTCCTTGCCCTGGACCTTTATCTTACCTGTCTTGAGCTCTTCATAATTGACCTCAGAGATACTTCCCGGTTTACCCTGCGGGTAGGCATCGCTATAGTCAACTACCTGGGCCCATAGATCCTTATCCTTTACGGCGGTGTATTTGCATATTTCTTCGTTTAAGATAGGTATGGGTATACCTATTCCTACTGTAAGCGTTACACCATAACCCTGGAAGGATGTTCCAACGAGCCATTTTGGTGACATCTCTTTTAAGTCTCCTATTACCGCCAGCGTACCTGCGGGTGCCTGCGGCGTGCCATTCTCCTTACGCTTTACACCTGGGTTGTGCTGTGTTCCCTGCCAGGCGACATAACCTGTACCGCCCCCCAAGAATATCCGCGTTCCTATACCTACAGTCTTATAGTAGGGATCATTGAGGAGGGGGGAAAGTTGTCCCGCCGAACAAT
>JABMRJ010000156.1 GCA_013202745.1 Candidatus Omnitrophota bacterium | reverse complement strand
TTGTCTTTTGGGATGGATATATCTTTTAGCTGGTCCCCCGATACTCCAGCAGGGCTACCTTGAGGCTTTAAAGATAGTGACTGCCCTCCTTGAGCCCATGAGATCTGCTGCCATGTAAAGAGTATCACCATAAAAACGGCCGCGATTCTCATCCATCTCCAGAATCTCGGCCTGTGGCAATCTATATATAGATTTACACCTTCTACCCCATATACGCTATTATTACTATAATTAATATGGGATTTCGATGTACTTTCTATATTGTGCATTTTTGCGTCTCTATTGCCTCTCTCTTCCATCGTTTTCCCTCTTCTTAGCTATCCCCCGGGACAGCCCAACTTCATTTCAGCTTTTATAAAGCTCTTTAGTTACATATCAAGTATATCATATACAATTCAAAAGTCAAGTCAAAATATCTTAATTTTTTAATATCTAACAAAATAAGCAATAAAAAACGATATTTTACATAACACGTTATAAATGAAGGTGTTATGTAAATACCGTTAAATTTGAGAAAGTTACCCTATTTTTCTATACTCTGCTACATATTTTTTGTATACAAAATCTAGCTATTTTATTTCTTACATATTATAACTTCTTTGTTTTTATATAGTTATGTATTTGCCTTTTTCTGTGACTCTCGCGTCATTGGTTTTGAGCCAATAAAAAAGACCGCTAAAATTATTAGAATAATTAGCAGCATTTTCAATATACCTTTTAAGAGGATGCTAAAAAAACTATCCTGGGGAATCTCTGCCCTGTTCAATATTTCAATAATTCGCTCTACCCCTCTTCTTATGCCCGGGCCAAAATTGCCTTTGTCTAATTCCGGCATCATGAGATCGCGCACAATATCATCCATTACAGGTGTAGTCAGGATTTTGCTGAGATTTCGCCCTACGCCTACATCTATCCTGCCTTCCTCAAGGGCAAAGAGCAGGATCACTCCATTATCCCTTCCCTTCTTAGTTAACCTCCATTTCTCGCCATATTCAAACGCAAAATCCTCGAACCGCCAGCCTTCCAAGGATATGAATGTAGCGACAATAATCTCTACGGGGTCTCTTGTCTTCTGCTCGAACAAAGATATAAGGCCTTCGAGATACTCCTTTGTCTCTTGATCTACGACGCCGGCATAATCATTTACCCGTAACTCTGTTCTCCCGGGAACCTCGATCTTGGCAAATCCGGGGTTAGCATATAGAATAAATAAAAGAGAGACTGCGCAAATTGCAAGGATTCTTCTCATCTTATCCTCAATTCTTTCTTATCAATTTTTCCAAAACTGTTCTTCGGCATAGATTGTAAAATTACAACCTCGGACGGCACCTTATAAGGCGGCAAACGATTCTTACAGAATTTTATAATCTCATTGGGGCTGATCTTTTTGCCTGGAACCAACAAAACAAATAGTTTAAGCCGCTTACCCAGGATATCGTCGCCCGCCCCTACCACGGCTGCTTCCATAATATTATTATTTTCTATAACGACATCCTCGATCTCAAGCGGATTTACCCTATGGGCGCCCGTCTTTATAAAATTCTTCCGGCGTCCGACGATAAATAAATCTCCGTCTCTATCCCTATAGGCCATATCCCCCGTATAGAGCCAGCCTTTCTTTATGGTCTTTGAGGTCTCTTTCTTATTATTCCAATAGCCGAGCATGACATTTTCGCCCCTTGCTATTATCTCTCCCTTCCGGCCTACGTTGCACTCTTTGCCGTCTATATTTACTACTTTTATTTTAACGTCGGGGATGGCCCTGCCTATAGAATTGGGTTTTACTTTTACTAGATCGGGATTTAGATAGGTCATCCTCGGGGAGGCCTCGGTTTGGCCGTAGGCGATATATAGCTTCTTATCGGAAAATGTCTCTGTCAACTTTTTAGTTAGATGCGAAGGCATCCTGTCCCCCGCCTGCATAAGATATCTCAAGGTCGGGAACTTGCGTTTGTTAAAATCCGTTTTGTAAAGAAGGATCGCATAATGCGAAGAGACGCCGGCGAAACCGGTAGCCCTGTATTTATTTATCGTATCCAATACTACGCTGGGATACATAAACCGGTTATCTATAATAACTGTCCCTCCCGCCAAAAAATGCGAAAATAATAATGAGAGGCCATAGATGTAATAAAAAGGCAATACGCTCAAGATCTTATCATCTGCGGTGAGGCTTAGGTACTTTACGATAGAGGTATTGTTCGAGATCAGGTTTCTGTGGCTCAACATTACGCCCAGAGGGCGCCTTGTCGTACCGGAGGTATAAATAATAGAAACGGGGTCGGTTCCTTTGGGCCTTACGCGCCTTTCAGTCTGAAGCGCTTTTTTTTCATCCTCAATGATAAATCTTATGGACCTTACCTCTTCCCTAATAGCTTCTGCCTTTTCCTTCAGGGGCTTACCCGCATATATGGCCGAAAGGCCGCAATCCTTCGCCTCTCTTGCTATATCTAAAGAATCGAGCGTGTGGTTAAACGGCACCGCTATGCCGCCGGCGCGGGATATAGCAAAGTAGACACAGATAAACAAAATGGAGTTGGGCGAGAGAATTCCAACCCTCTGGCCCTTCTTCAAACCCTTCCGCAATATCTGGGCAGACAGCGCCTCAACGCTCTTTGCGAGTTCCTTATAAGTAATAGAATTGCCTGTCTCGGCCTCAATAACGGCTATATTATCAGGCCATCCGGCCGCCCCTTCCGAAACCAACTCATCCAGAAAGAAAATCATTTTTTTAGCTTTTTGGTTGTGTATCGCTCCAGGTTGTTTAACGTATCGAAGTTCTCCGGTATAATCTCCGCAACCTCGATCTTTATGCCGTACTTTTCCTGAATAAAGCTTGTAAGTTCGATTACCCCTATCGAGTCTATAATGCCCTTTTCAAGAAATGAATCGTCGTACGATAATTGAGCGTCTTCGGCGCCCCTGAGGTAATTATCAATTATAAATTTCTTGATTTCAGACTTTATGTCATTCATACTCTTTACTCCTATACGCCTAATCTCTTCTTTACCATCCTTATAACCTTCTGGTCCTTCTCAAACGGTATATGTTTTAATCCCTCCCGGCGCGTCATGTAACCTTCCCTCACAAACTTGGCTATCTCATAAACATAGGGATGGAAGCCGTATTTAGCTATATGCACTTCATCTGCCAGCGTATTTAAAAGACAATTCGTAGCGTTCAGGTCTACCTCCGGAGGCTTCTTCCAGCCGAATTTCCCGATTTTTTTTAAAATCTTCTCCTCATCATAACCAAGGAAGGCCAGCGGGTGTATGAATATAGGAAAATCCCTTTTTGAATAGTGGCGTTCGTTTAGAAAATACGGCTCTATCCCCTTCCCCGCTATCTTCGACATCGGCCCCTTAAGCGCCATCTCCATGCTCTTTATCATCAAAGGCTCAATCTTCAAAACTGAAGAAGTGATAGGCGCCTGCCCCGGCGACCATCCAAACCCTATAAAAGGTATATCCTTCTCAATGGCAATCTTCAAGGAGACGTATTTAACGAATCCTACGCACGATGTGCATATGGTGCTTGCCCTCTCCAGTGTCTTTTTGGGATAGAACGATTCCCCCCTCATGGCTCTTTTGAAAATTTTCTTTAAGAGTTCGAAGCGGACTTTAAAAAAGATGTGATCCACATCTAATTTCTCGACGGCATTCCGGATGTTTACATAGGCGCGTTCGGCAAAAAAACCGTTATCGAGCGTAAAGGCCAGGACCTTTAATTTATATACATTCTTAAATATATCAAGCGTATAGGTCGAGTCCTTGCCGCCGCTATAGCACATAAGGACGTCATATTCGCTTTTACCGGCAAGCCCTTTAATGAGCCTTTTGAATTTATCCCTGTATTCCTTCTTTAGCCTTTTATCGGCGTCTCTCCCTTTGTATTCCCGGCAAAGATTACAGACGCCTTCTTTGTCGAAGGTTACATGGGGAAAATTTACCGGCAGTATACACCTCTTACATCGCTTCACCCAGCCCCTCCTTTCTTTGCCCAGCCCCTCCTACTACTTGCTTCTGCTTGATGGAGGGGCTGGGTTCATCTAAGGCCTCCGCTGGCAAAAATGCCTGTTTTTTGAAATATTCCGTATAGACTAAAGAACCATTATGATTTACATGCGACATATCCCCGAAACAGTCATTAAATAAATATGTTATCGGTTCTTCAACAATATAGGTATTCGGGTATAGTCTTGCGACGCGCCTTAAAAATTTCATATAGTCTTCTTCAAAACCGGTCTCGCTTAAGATGTAATGGAGCTCCTCCGGTATAAAGAGACCCAGCAAGACGATCTTGATATTCTTTGAGGAGGCGAGCTCCATAAACTTATCGAGATATTTCATATCTCTCTCTGTGATCGAAACCTTATCCTGGCGGCGGTTGCCGGTCTTAGTAAAAAAATCCTCTGCTATTTCTTTATCAGCATTTGGAAAAGGCATATATCCTCTGTTCTTTTTCATTTCACTGATGAAGACGCTGTTTGCATGGGGATACCGCGCCCTCCTTCCAATCATCGTTACCCAGTTCTTCCGCGTATCGAAGCTGACCCAATACCGCAGGAGAAATTCCCCTTTTTCTTTCCAAGTCAAATCCCTCCATATAGAGGCGGTCTCCGGTAATGTCGTGAAATATTTCAATATAAGTATACGGGAATCGTACGACTCCTCGGGATCTATATAAAGAAAGATAGCCTTTGGCGGCGAATGCTTTCTCAAGTATCTCTTCAACAAAAGATATAACCCCATGGGCTTCGCCCCCGGGAGGCCCAGATTCAGGATCTTCTCGCTCACCTTAGTAGGATCTATGCCTGTCTTCTGTATGCTATCTCCCATTATGAGATACTTATAATCCCCCGGCATATCCAAGAGCACGTGTTCGTTTATCAGGAATTTATCCCAAAAATTGGTTATTAGGTTCGGCCGGATCAGATATAGCACCCCCTCTGTCATCAATAATAAAACCATGACTATCAGGAGCCCTCTCGGTATCCTCTTAAAACTGGAAATAATAGTATCTCTGCGCACCGAAATCACCATATAATATTATTGAATACAGAACGACATAATAAACCGCGCACCTTGCAAAAAGCGGCCATGTAAATACAATCGTCTCATCATCCCCCTTATACTGGAAATATTCTATAATCAACAGCGGGAGTATGGTCAAAAGGACCCTGCCCATTAAACCAAAGTCAACCCCATGGGGCGTTAAGAAATCGGCTGTGATTGCATTTAAGACTGCAAACATCTTTGGCGCTGACTCGACGGCAAAGAAGAGAATACCTATACAGAAGAGGTGAAATACGAAAAGCCTCTTAAGCCCGTTCCAACTTCCGAAAGAAAAACGCCTCTTAAGCCGCAATGCCTTCATATGCGGCCGCAGCCGGTTATAGGCTACGAGGATGGCCCCGTGATAAACACCCCATAAGATAAATTTCCAATTAGCGCCGTGCCAGAACCCCATAATAGCCCACGTCAGCATAACAACCAAAGGCGCCTTTAACTGCCTGCCGAAAAATTTTGCCAGCGCCAGAGGATAATATAGGTACTCCTTGATCCACGTCGTAAGGCTGATATGCCACCTCTGCCAGAAATCGTATAGATTCGTCGAGAAGAACGGCGTCCTGAAATTCAGCATAAGGTTAAATCCCATGAGCTTTGCAAAGCCCCTCGCCATATCCGAATAACCGGAGAAGTCTGCGTATACCTGAAACGCAAATGCGTACATGGCTATAAGTAATGTCCCGCCGTAAAGATCGCCTGTTTCAGCAAAGACCTTCTTTGTTATCACCGCCAGGCCATCGGCTATCACTATCTTCTTATAGAGTCCCCAAAATATAAGCCAGCAGCCGTGGTAAAACTGCTCCGGCGTGATATTTCTCTTGGCCATTATCTGGGGTATGAGATTTCTTGCCCTTTCGATGGGTCCCGCCACCAGCTGCGGGAAGAACGCGATAAAGAGGGCGAAATCCGGCAGGCTCTTTGTCGGTCTTATCACCCTGCGATAGATATCTATGGGATAGCTCATCGCCTGGAATGTATAAAATGAGATGCCGAGCGGCAGGATTATATTCAGGGTGACCCTGCCGGCGCGCAGGCCGAAGATCTCCAGAAGGGCCTGCAGATTTTCTGCGAAGAAATTGAAATACTTAAAGAAGCCGAGTATGGCGAGATTCAGGCATACGCATAATACAAGATTCTTTTTGCGCCTGCGTTGATCGGGGGCGTTATCTATCCTTAATCCAAAATAGTAATTGATGAATGTCGATAATAATATGAGCGAGAGGAACCGCCAGTCCCAGAAGACGTAGAACACATAACTGGCCAGAAGGAGAAGCCTATTCTGCCATCTATGGCCAAGGCGGCGGTATAATGCATATACTACTATGAAGAATAACGCGAATCTTAGGGTATTAAATAACATATTATATCTCTTTTAAACATAAATGGTTGTGTAAAATCCTTCAATTATCTCAACGCCTTGAGTAATTTTGGCTACTCAAGGCACGCTAAGTAATCATCCAGCCCTTGAAAAGAGACCCCGTCAACCAGCTGTATCGTGCCGTCACTTAGAGAAAGAATTTTCGAATCCCTTATCTTCAACTTTGGAAAATTCTTCTTAAACTTATTTATATTAGAGGCCATGGCCGTCCTGGGTGTCTTTGAAAATTTGATCTTTATAAGCGACACGTTCATATTGCTGTGCTCGATCATAAGGTCTATCTCCAGCTTATTGTGCGACCTAATGTAATATAAACGCGGCCTTGCGCCCTTATTGAAAAAGTGTTTTACCGTCTCCTGTATATAAAAATTCTCAAATAACTGCCCCGCCATCGGGCCCTTTAACAGCAATTCTCTGCTCTTTATCCCTACTAAATAGCAGACCAGTCCGCAATCTAAAAAATATATCTTAGGGCTCTTCGTTAATCTCTTTCCGAAATTTTGATAATACGGGGGCAAGAGATATATTATCCTGCTGGCCTCTAATATAGATATCCATCTCTTGATGGTATTTACACCGATTCCTAAATCATTTGAGAATGAAGTAAGATTCAGAATTTGGGAACAACGCGCCGCTAATAGCTGTATGAAGAGCTGAAAGTCCCTTAATTTGCCTATGTTGTATGTCGTGCGCACATCACGCTCGAGGTAAGTTTGAAGGTAGGCGCTATACCACGTATTTACATCTATATCCCTGCTAACCGCAACCTCAGGAAAAGAGCCGAAAAGGCATGAGTGGACAAAACATTTAGATGATGTATCTAATACCCTGCCCATTCCTGACACACGCCTCTTTTCATTAATATCAAACGGCAAAAGATCAAAGAGCGCTATTCTGCCGGCAAGTGAGTCCCCTAAATTCTTAATCAATATAAACTGCTGTGAACCTGTAAAGATAAAGCGGCCTTTCTCATGGCGTTTATTATCAATCATTATCTTGATATACGATAGTATCTGCGGCGCATATTGTATTTCATCGATAATCGCTTTTTGGCCGGCATTTTCGAGAAATAGCTTAGGGTCAGATAACGCCTGTTCGCGGTTGATAGGGTCGTCAAATGTTACATAATTATGCGTCTTTGAGAAGATTTCTCTAAGGAGCGTTGATTTGCCTGATTGGCGCGGTCCTGTAACCGCAATGGCTGGAAATTGCTTAACAGATCTCTTAAGCGCGCTTTCAATCTCTCTATGTATATAGATCTTATTCATGATAAGCAAGTATACACTATCCCCTTAATGAAATCAAGACAAATTTGCCATGACATAGCAATATTTCATATAGTTACATTCTGGATATTTTATATATCATCTTGTTTTTAATATAGTTATGAAGATTTCTACAATCTTTGGGTCATACTGCGTGCCTGAGCACCTCTTCAGCTCTCCGATAGCGTGCTCTTTATCAAAGGCCTTTCTGTAAGGCCTGTTCGATGTCATGGCATCGTAGCCGTCTGCAACCGCTATTATGCGCGCGCCAAGCGGTATATCATCGCACTGTAATTTGCTAAAAGGGTACCCCCTGCCGTTATACCATAGGTGGTGGTAGAGTATGTCCTGGCATGAAGTCTTGAGTTCCTTTACTTCCTGCGCGATCTCTGCGCCTATACGGGGGTGTGCCTTTATAGCTGCATACTCCTTCTCGGTGAGCCTGCCTGGTTTGTTGAGGATATCCTTGTTTATGGCGATCTTTCCTATATCATGCAGTAGTGCAGCCTTTCCTATAGTTATCATATCCTTCTTCTTAAGTTTCAATCTCTTAAGGATCCTTATAGTATATCTATAGACCTTTATGGAGTGTCCTTTCGTATAAGGGTCTATCTCCTCGACTATCTTTATAAGCAGCTTAAGTATCTGGAGCTTATTCCTGCGCAGTTTCTTAAAGAGCGTATCGTTCTCATCTTTAAGAAACTCTATACCTTCTGTAAGTTTACTATATAACGCCTCTCTCTTTCTCTCCACGATCGTCACCCCATCTCTAAGGCCCCCCGATCGTCGGCAAACCTGTCCGACATAGCTGTCAAGCTAATGCTACGTAGCACAGCGAAGTCTGATTACATGGCGCGTTCTACCTCCAGGTGCCTCTTGAATACCATCCTTAATTCATCGGGCTCAACAGCGGTTACGCTGATGCCCATACCGCCTAATAGCTCTCTGAGCCTGCTGATATTATTCTCCTGACCCATTAGGTATATCACTCTATATTCAGGCATATCGACAGGTATCGCAAGTATCGAGCAGAGCCTGCCGTATTCATAGTCGTATTCGAAGAGGTTGTCTCCGAGTATCCTGAGAGCCGCCTTTGAGTCATCCTTTGCAAGTTCGTTCCTGAAGAACGGGTTTGTAGCAACAGGGCCTACACTATTCTCCCTAACCATGACAACGAGCCTCTCTATGCTCGGCCTTTCAGCCTCTTCTGCCTCGAGGCGGATGGTCTCTTCCTCCATAAACCGGCCTACAGTCCTCCTCGATTCATCGGCACCGCCTACTATCTCTACCTCTATGCCTGCTTTCGCCAGTATTCCCGCTGCAGCAAATGCTATGGCTTCATCTTTATCTGTCATGACGAGTATGCTGATCTTGAACTCACCCGTAGCGCCTTCTTTGAACGCAGTGAGTATCTCCATCGCGCGGCCGCTGATCCCGCCTTCTTCATCATCCCTGCCCTCTAATATCGAGGCCTGTATGGCTACCGAGGTATCCTTTGTGATCGTCTTGTCTATCTTGTCAGGACCGACCATACCATCATAGGCCGTATCGTGTGCGGCTTTGTATTTGCCATCCTGAGTTGCTGTATAGTCTTCTCCTCCCAATTGAGCTGCTATACTCTCAATAGCCTCTATACGTTCTTTGACTGCCGGGCCGCGTACCGCTGCTGTTTCCGTAGGCTCTGGTTCTAACATGGCTACACGCATCGGCGCTGTGATCATTCTATCTATAACAGGCATTCGCTCAGGCGCGATCATCCTTTCAGGCGCAGCCTTTTCTTC
>JABMRJ010000155.1 GCA_013202745.1 Candidatus Omnitrophota bacterium | reverse complement strand
TGACTTTGATCTCGTCCTGGTCTTGCCCTAAAACTATGCTATCTCCAATATCGTATACCTTATTATTAATTATTGCCTGAGGCCTTTGGCTACTCCAGATCATGCCCTGAAAAGTCAAAGCTGGAAGCGTTATATTTTCGTCTGCTTCTGGTTCTTCTTTTTCTTTGTCAAAAAGCCCCTCAAACGGTATTCTTTTAGAATCAACGTAACTTATAGCCTCTATTCCTTTTGGCGTCGATTTTTCCAATATCTCCACTTCTTTCCATTTTTCATTAAACTCATTTCTCGAAAATACTTCGTCATCGCCACCCTTCTTCTTAAACTTCTGCATGCCAATAAAAAGCGAGACTATAACAAGCAAGATTACAGCGATATATTCTTTCTGCTGTTTTGTTAAATTTATGTTAGCCATGCTTTACCTATTAATCCGTACTTTTTAACACAACTGTGCTAATAACAATATGACTTTTCACATCAAATGCTCTTAACTCAGTTGCATTTTTATCAAAATCTTCATCCAGATCCAGTCTCTTCATCTCAATGTGCTCTACCCTTAAAAACTTTTCAGAACCTTCGATCCGCGAGATAAACTTACCAAGCTGATGATACGTAGAAATCGTATCCAGCACCACGTATAATTTACTATACAGGCCTCTGTCTTCTAAATCGCCCGGCTTAATAGAGGATACCTCTATATTCTCTTTTGACGCCATATCAGAGACCATGGCTAAGAGCCACGATACGTTTTTTTGCTCCAGGAGCATGTTTTCATATACCTTTAGATGTTTCCCTAGCGCCCTTATTTTACCGACAAGGATATTTCTTTCTCTCTCCTGAAGTATCTGGACCCTTAACGTTTTATTTTTATTTAAAAAAGGTCTGTAGATAAATAAAAATCCTATGACAAATGCAACAATAATTACTGTTACATGTAAGATTACGACCTTATTGATCTTTTTGACCTCTATCTTTTTCATAAGATACTATATATTATGGGCCTGTAAATAATATTTCAAAACTCGCGACCCTGCCCTTTTCTATTTCTTCTTTTCTCTCAACCGATACGATGTCAACTTTTTTCATGCCCTTATTTATGTCGTTGGCTTTTTTTAATTTTATTAAAAAATTATTTATAACATCTGTTTCGTTCAAATTTTTCTCTATGAGGCAATAGCCTTTTATGCTGAGCTTTCTGCGAACTTTGGAGACGTCTTTTCTATCTAATAGTTCCTCAAAGCTTAGCTCTGTGAGCCAAATATTATCCGGCACGAATTTTGCAAGATCCTCTAATCTGGACGTAAAATTAGTCTTGTTCGAGACAATGTTTTCCATCAGGACCTTCTTTGAATCCATCTCGTTCTTTATTCTCCCCAACTCCTCTATGCTCTTATCGCTTTTTACGCTGACGCCCTTCTTTGGCCTTTCAGATAAAGTCCTATTCAATTCATTTGTTAGAGGGGCCATGCCTCTCATGCATAAAAGTTTTATTATTATCAATAAAAGCACTGCCACAGATGCTTCTGAAAACAAAACCTTCAAAAAGATTTCCTTGCGCTTGTGAACTAAGAACTGTTCTTTGTATAAATTTAGGTCTATATAAGGATCCGTTATGCCTCTAAGGGCCAACCCGAAACAGATAGCAAGCCCTGAAGGCACAACATCTTCTTTAATCTTAATGCCTCTAAAAGGGTCTCCTATTTCCACTGCTAACTGCAATTCCTTTGCCACTATTTCATGCCAGTTTCCAAGAGGCAGGGAGCTGTAAATAATCATCTTGTCTATTGACTCAGAAGGAAACTGTTTCTCATAAAAATCAAAGGAGAGCTTCATCTCTAACAAAAGTTTCTCAAATATAGGCTCGAGAGATTTCTCTTCAGACATGGTTTCAAGCGGTATGTCTCTTATTATATATGGCATACCATGCCTTAGAATATTAATATTGGCCCCTTTTACCTCTAAATTTACAACTGCCATATTAATCTTAGAATTTATCTGACCGGCCTCGTTTA
>JABMRJ010000154.1 GCA_013202745.1 Candidatus Omnitrophota bacterium | reverse complement strand
TTCCTCGGAATTATATACCTGCTGTGGAAAAGGGCGTGTTGGAAGCCATGTCGCGAGGCGTTATTGCCGGGTATCCAGTGGTTGACATAAGGGTTACATTGTACGATGGCTCTTATCATGACGTTGATTCTTCTGATATGGCGTTTAAAATAGCGGGTTCTGGTGCGTTCAAGAAGGCAGCTATACAGGCCGGACCTGTTTTGTTAGAGCCGATCATGGACGTTGACGTCATAGTGCCGGACGAATTCATGGGTGACATTACAGGCAATTTGAGTTCGAGGCGCGGTAAGATAGCAGGCATGGATGTCCAGGGGAAGAGCCAGGTTGTAAAAGCAAAGGTGCCTCTTGCAGAGATGTTTAAATATGCCTCAGAACTCAAGTCCATGACAGGCGGCAGGAGTTCATATACCATGAGGTTTTCTCATTACGAAGAAGTGCCTCATAAAATAACGCAGGGGATCATCGCAAAATACGAAGCGCAAAAGAAGGAAGAACAAGAGAAATAACTTTACATGTCGCTAATCTAATCGCTATGTAAAGTTAGGCGATAAAGGGAGGCAAGATGTCAGGTCATTCCAAATGGGCTAGTATTAAACATAAAAAAGCAGCGACTGATGCAAAGCGTGGCAAGTTATTTACAAAGATTATAAAGGAAATAACGGTTGCCGCTCGTCATGGAAGCGGCGATATAGAGAAAAATCCGCGCTTAAGGACAGCTATAGACAGGGCAAAACAGGCTAATATGCCTGCAGATAATATTGAGCGTGCTGTAAAAAAAGGCACTGGAGAGCTTGAAGGCGTATCATATGAAGAGTTCACAATGGAAGGTTATGGCCCTAAAGGTGTTGCAATAATGGTAGACGTTGTGACTGATAATAAGAATCGCACTGCATCTGATATCAGGAATATATTTTCTAAAAAGAATAGCAATGTCGCGGGCGCGGGGTCGGTGAGTTGGATGTTTGAGAAAAAGGGCTATATAGAAGTTGACAAGAAGTCTATCTCTGAAGATAAGATAATGTCTATTGTCCTTGACGCCGGGGCGCAGGATATGGAGACAGAAGAAGATGTTTATTCAGTAATAACTGACCCAAAGGATTTTGAGGCAGTTAAAAAGGCCCTTAATGACAGCGGTATCGAGCCGAAGAGTATAGAGATTACAATGATACCAAAGAGTACCGTAAAATTGACAGGGGATGACGCAAAGCAAATACTTGCTCTTGTTGAGGCGCTTGAAGATTCAGATGACGTGCAGAACGTGTATGCGAATTTTGACATACCGGACGATATAGCAGAAGCTAGTTAGGTAGCCTTTTATATGCGTATTCTTGGCATAGACCCAGGATTGGGAATTACAGGATATGGGGTTATTGAAATCTCGGATAACAATACAAAGGTAATCGAAGCGGGGGTTATACGTTCAAATAGTAAATACAAAATGGAAAAGCGTCTCGCTGAGTTGCATAGAAAAGTCCAGAGTCTCATTAGAGAGGTAAAGCCGCATGTGGCAGTATTGGAAGAGCTGTATTCTCATTACAAGCACCCGAAGACATCTATTATAATGGGTCATGCGCGCGGCGTGATATCTCTTGCAGTAGAAGAAGAAGACGTGACTTTGGTAAATTATCCAAGCACGAGGGTGAAAAAAGCAATCACTGGCAGGGGGCATGCATCAAAAGAGCAGATTCAAAGGACAGTTACGAGCTTATTACAACTTAAGAGCATCCCAGAGCCAGTAGATATAACAGACGCCTTGGCCCTCGCTTTAACGCATGCAAATGTGTGCATGCACGATAAGAGAAGATATGATTAATAAAATATCCGGAAAGCTGGTAGACAAGCGCGAGGATTTGGTAATCCTTGATGTAAACGGGATTTCTTACGAGATATTGATCCCCGGCGCTATAATGAATTCTTTAGACGCAAGGATACAGACAGATGGCATGCTCTCTCTGGTCATTTACCACTATTTGCAGGTAGAGCCGTCTAGAAGCTTTCCGTTTCTTATAGGTTTTGTAAATGAGATAGAGAGAGAATTTTTTGCAAAATTTATAACCGTCTCAGGCATAGGGCCAAAGGCTGCTGTAAGGGCCATGAAGATGCCGATGTCAACAATTGCCCAAGCTATTGACGCAGGAGATACGACTCTCTTGAAATCTCTCCCTGGTATCGGGGAGCAGAGGGCGAGGGAAATCGTGGCGAAGCTCCAGGGGAAGGTCGGTAAATTTGCATTGATACAAGATGGTGTTACAGCTAAATCTCACGCCGCAAGCAAAGAGAAGGAAAACATACAAGAAGAAGCCCTGGATGTATTGCTGCAGCTCCAATATAAAAAATTCGAAGCAAAAAATATGGTGCAAAAGGCCTTGACTCGCAATCCAGATATAAAGACAGC
>JABMRJ010000153.1 GCA_013202745.1 Candidatus Omnitrophota bacterium | reverse complement strand
CAGCAGCGAAGCTGCTGCTGGACCTTAACAAGCCGGCAACAAAGCTGCCGCTGGATCTCACAAGTGACACTATCGATGAAGACATTCACGGAATACCTCTGGTTCAATACGAAGAAGCGATACGACTTCGTAAATATTACACCACAAGTTGACGAGTGCATTAGAAAAAGCAAGGTAAAAGAAGGCCTGTGCCTCGTAAATCCTATGCACATAACCGCCAGCGTCTTCATAAACGACAACGAGAGCGGCCTCCATAGAGACTTTGGCAAGTGGCTCGAGAAACTTGCCCCGCACCAGCCCATTTCACAATACGACCACAATCTCACAGGCGAAGACAATGCCGACGCCCACCTAAAACGGACCATCCTGGGCCGTGAAGTAGTAGTAGCCATCACAGACGGCAAGCTCGACTTCGGCCCATGGGAACAGATATTCTACGGCGAGTTCGATGGCCAGCGCCGCAAGAGAGTCCTCGTTAAGATAATAGGCGAATAACATATGAATAAGAATATTTACCAAAAGATGCTCGATAACAGGTTCTATCTCTATAGGCCCTGGATACCTATATGTAAGGCTATCGAGGCAGGGATTGTTAAAGGACTGGAGCTTGAACCGCCTGTGCTCGACATAGGGTGCGGAAATGGCCTCTTCGGCACATACTGTTTCAGGGAAAAGATAGATTGCGGATTGGATTATGATGAGAATGCCGTAAAAGAGGCAAGGGAGCGCGGAACATATAAAAAAGTAGAGGCAGCGGATGCAAGAGAACTGCCATTTAAAGATAATTCCTTTAAGACAGTCATAAGCGTCTGCGCATTAGAGCATATACCAGAATTAAATAAAGTCCTCGACGGTATAAGCAGGGTACTTGTAAAGGGCGGCAGGCTTGTATTTACTGTCCCGAGTGAAGAATTCGGGGATTTTTTATTTGGGAGCAGACTGCTCAGGATATTCGGTTTAAGAAAAATAGCTAAAAGATACGGCGATAATAAGAATAGTAAGAGTGACCATTTCCATATATATCCCCCGTTAGAGTGGAGAGATATCCTGGAGAAGAAGGGCTTCTCCATAGAATCTATAGACCATATATTTCCCAAAGAAGCGGTCTTTCTATGGAGTTTCTTCCATTCCTTTCCTTTTAGGATAATCTTCCTGCCGTTTAGGTTATTAAGAGATCTTAGGATAAGATTAGTGGATAATATATTAAGAGCGATACTCACTGGCCTCTTGAGCTGCTGGATAGAGGGAAAGACCGCCAGATACCCAAAAGACGGCGGATATCTAATCATCCAGGCCAGGAAATTTTAAAGATTGAAATAGTTCCCTTTAGCTGATATCATATATACCTATGGAAAAAGCCCCTTTAAGCGTAGCAATAATCACAAGGAACGAAGAAGCCAATATCGAGGACTGCCTGAAGACCGTAAGCTGGGCGAAAGAGATAGTGGTCCTCGATGACGGCAGTACAGACAGGACCCTTGATATTGCTAAGCGATATACGGATAAGATACACAGAAGAAGGATGGATATAGAGGGTGTCCACAGAAATTATGCATACTCCCTCTGCTCAAACGAATGGGTATTGAGCCTCGATGCCGATGAGAGGGTTACGCCAGAGCTTGGAAAAGAGATAATCGACACCCTGAGGAATGAGAAGGACGCGGCAAAGAATAACGCATATTCCATCCCCATAAAGACATACATAGGCGCAAGATGGGCGCAGTATGCAGGATGGTATCCGGCCCCCAAGGTCAGACTCTTTAGGAAAGACAAGTTCAAGTATGACATATCAGAGGTCCACCCCAGGATATTCCTGGAAGGCGATTGCGGGAACCTTAAGGGAGATATCATACATTATGGGTTTAAGGATCTCGCAGAACTCTTCAAGAATACGAATGAACAGACTACACTGCAGGCGAGAGAGTGGCACAGGGTGGGCAGGAAATTCAGCGCATTCAGGATGGTCAGGACATCGATAGACAGATTCATAAGAAAATACTTCTTTAAAAATGGGAGAAAAGGGGGCGTGCTGGGCTTCGTGCTCTCAGCGGCAGATGCGTATTACCAGCTATTGAGCTACGCAAAACTTTGGGAATTATCGAATAAGGATAAATAACTATGAAAGAAAAGATCCATGATCTTATAATAATAGGCGGCGGGCCAGCGGGGCTCTCTGCCGGTATATATGCCTCAAGGGCCAGATTAAATGTAATATTATTCGAAAAGGGGATGCCCGGCGGCCAGATGCTATTTACAGAAGTCATAGAGAACTTCCCCGGATTTTCTAAACCGATAGGCGGGATAGGGCTTGTAGATGAGATGGTAAAACAGGCAAAAGAAGCCGGTTTAAAGATAGAGAACGATAATATCTTAAAGGTCTCACATGTCCACCACCAAAAGCATCGCTTCAAGATAGAATGCGACTCCAAAAAAATATATAAAACTCTATCTTTAATAATATCCACAGGCGCCAGGTGGAAAGAGCTGGGCGTGCCCGGGGAGAGTAACCTAAAAGGCAAAGGGGTATCTTATTGCGCTACGTGTGACGGCCCGCTCTTTAAAGAAAGAGAGATAGTGGTTGTGGGTGGTGGAGACAAGGCGCTGGAAGAGGCGCTATATCTTACAAAGTTTGTAAAGAGCATAAAGCTTATTCATAGACGCGACCAATTCCGCGCTATTAAAGAACTCCAGGAGAAGATCCTCGCGAATGACAAGATCACGCCTGTTTACAATTCTGTAATCACAGAGATGAGCGGTAAGAAATTAGTTGAATTTGTAAAGGTCAAGAATGTCAAGACTGGTAAGATCGATACGATTACATGTAACGGTGTATTTGTATTGATAGGGATAGAGCCAAACAGCGAATTATTGAAAGAAGTGGTAGATATGGATGACAAAGGCTTTATCATAGTAGATAGCCATGCAAGGACATCGCAGGACGGCATATACGCCTGCGGAGACGTTATAAAGAAAGATCTTTATCAGATAGCGACTGCCGTAGGCGAAGGGGCTACCGCTGCATTCAACGCGCAGCGCTATATAGACGAGATAAGCTAATTTAGTTTGACACGACGAGATTCCTGTGCTATCTTAATAGAAAATTTGTGCCGGGGTAGCTCAGTGGTAGAGCGCGGCCCTGAAAAGGCCGGCGTGGTCAGCAAGCGCCGGAGACAATAATATACCGTAAGCTAGGTTAAAGTTATTATCGCGAGGTAATGGCTTAAGCTAACCGATGCGGGTCTTTAGCCCGAAGCGTAAGCGAACCTGAGGTGGTTCCTGGTTGATGGGTGACGTTCCTGACCGACGGAAGCCCTTTAAGAACTCTCCGGGAATGATTAGGGTCGGGATGAGGACATTTGGTATATTAGGTAACTCCGGGAGATCTTGCATCATCTCATAATTGAGTAGGCTGAATATAAGCAAAATGTGCGAAATTCCAGCCGACGTGATGCAAGAAGTCTGAGAGACCGTAGTAGCAAAGAAGCCGTGAAAACACGGCGGAGCGAAGGGGCGAACCGAGCGTATGCTTGGGGTAGCCGTATGCGGGAAAACCGCACGTACGGTTGCAACGGGAAGTAATATGGCAGCGATGCTGTTACTATCCCATTTCCGATTCTGACCCCCGGCACCACTTTTGCAGAAAGCAAAAGTGATCCAGAAGATGCGATCCAAAAGAGCATCTTCTGGACCTTCTATCAGAAATTAGGTTTATGGCGGAAAAGCGCGGAGTTCTCTTTTCCGCTTCGTATTATGCGCCGGCGTGGCTCAGTTGGTAGAGCAGGGCTTTCGTAAAGCTCAGGTCGGTGGTTCGAATCCACTCGCCGGCTCCACTTTCGCCGAAGGCGAAAGTGATCCTGGAGCGCCGTTAAACAATGCGACGAAAAGGAGCATTGTAGGCGCGGAAGGACCTTTCAGGAGTTCGAAGGACCTTTCGGGAAACTGAAGGACCTTTCAGGAGTTCGAAGGACCTTTCGGGAAGGACCTTTCGAGAGGGATCTTTCGGGAATTCGAAGGATCTTTCGCGTATAGACGAAGAAACAAATATATGCCTAAGTATAGATATTTGCTGAAAGACAGGAATTTTCTTCTCCACTCTATAGGACAGATCATATCGCAGTTTGGAGATAGGCTTGTCCAGATCATACTCGTCGGTCTCGTCTATAAGCTCTACCCGGGATCGACTACACAGCTTGCAAAGATATTCTCTTTTACACTCATACCCGCCTTTATCATAAGCCCTATCGCCGGAGTATTCGTAGACAGGTGGAATAATAAAAAGATCATGATCACCTGTGACATCATAAGGGGTTTTTTAGTCCTTATGCTGCCGGTCTTTATCGCAACAAATCAATTCGCCCCCATATACGCAATAGTATTCCTTATATTTACATGCGCGTGCTTCTTTTTGCCGGCGAAGTTTGCCGTGATACCGGATCTCGTCACGGGTGAGAAATTCCTTCTTGCTAACTCCTTAAGCACAATCACCACAGTCGTGGCCGGCGTAGCGGGTCTTACATTCGGCGGACTGGTACTCGAATGGATAGATATCAAACAGACCGTTTATCTCAATTCAATTATATATTTTACCTCGGCTGCGAGCCTATCTTTTGTGGTCTATAGGGCCCGAAAGAGGAAAAAGGATGTCCACATAGGGCGAAGAGAAATCAAAGAGGTCTTAAAGACGTCTTTTATCCATGAGTTTAAAGAAGGCATAAAATACTTATTCAGCGGCGAGAAGGTGAGGTTTGTCATCTATATCCTGTTTCTTCTTATGTCCATGGCCGGCGCCATATATGTAGTATCCGTCGTCTTTATACAGGAGGTCATGGGATCGATGACAAGGGATATCGGACTCTTCGGCATCTTTTTGTGCATAGGGCTTCTTGTGGGTTCATACTACTATGGAAAGCAGGGCGAGAGGTTTTCAAAAGACGGCGCCATATATACTTCTTTATTGGTTAGCGGCCTGCTGATAGCCCTCTTCTCGGCGATATTGCAGAGCACATCGTCGTTTTTTATGGGGGGCATTATCCTGTTTTTATTAGGCATAGCGGTCTCGCCCACTATGATATCCGCAAATACCATAATCCACGAAGCCATAGACGGTGATATGAGGGGGAGGATATTCAGCTCTCTCGGGATAATTATGAACATAGGGCTTCTCATCTTTATGTTTGTAGGCTCAGCCCTTGCAGACATAATAGGAAAACTGTGGGTACTTCTCTTGAGTGGATTTGCCTTTTTCGGATTCGGATTGGTAGGGCTTATCTTGAAGAACAGGAATAAAAGATAGACACTTTTCTACTTCCCCTTGCCTGAAGCAGCCTTCTTCTCTTTGTTGAATTTATCAAGGCACTCTTCGTAAAAGTTACATATAGTGCAGCATATATTCTCTTCGCCCCGCTCACCCCTATACCACTTGGTTTCGCAGGTCCAGTATACCTGACATTGTGTACAGCAACGTATCTTATTTCCCATTATCATCTCCTAATAAAGATTTTATAATAGAATAACCGGGGTGTCAAGCTATTTCTGGGGGGCTTGACAAGCATGATTTCATCGGGTAAACTTTACTTGGATACCGGGATAAGAGGTGATAATTAATGCGGATAAGAAGAAAAAGCAGAAAGCTTTTTTATTTTTCTATAAGCCTGCTTTTTATACTATTAATTAAGATTGGAATGCTCATTCCGTCAGAAGCCGACGGCGCAGATTCAGGGGGTGGTACGCCTCCCCCAAGGCTCGATGATGCAGCTATAGGCCAAGCATCGGTGAGCAATTCATTCTTTGATTATGTCCTCGATACCCCTATAGTCGATTCTACATGGTACAAGATGGGCGAAAATGTATATAAGGGGCCTACCGAGAAATTAGTTATCTATAACGCGCAGACAGGTAAATTCGGCCATCCTGATGGACCCGTAATCGTAGACGGGACCATCTATGATGAATATGGCAACATCATAGAGAAGATAGTGCCGCTATACGATAGCTCCGGTAATCCTATAGGATATGAAAAGTGGACATATGTCTACGACGGCACTACTCTCGTAGAATATACGCGCAGCGTATATAATATGGCCGGGACTTTGAATAGGTCTTACAGGTATTTTGATCTTGAATACTATACCTCAGGGCCGAATGCGGGCGAGCTTAAGAACTTCAAGACGACGACTACGGATTTCTACTACAGGGACGGCGTCGTGTATCTATCCGTAGGTAATACATACGATTCAGAGACGGGCAATAGAATAGGCTACTCCACCGTCTATTTTGACGCAGAGGGAAATGAGATACGGTCATATACGTATGTCTATGACAGCGTTACCGGGAGGCAGATGTCCCGAACGGACGTCTGGACAGATTCGTACGGAAATAAATGGAAGAGGAAGTATGATACCAGCCCCACTAAAGACGGTCTAAATGTCCCGAGAGAAGACTTTAGGTTTGTAGACGGCCAATGGGTCCCTACCTACAGGGAGACATATAATTATGATGAATCGATACATAGAGTAACAAACCGCACCTATGTCCACTACCACGCAGACGGTGTAACAGAGAGCCAGAGAACAGAGTACACATATGACCCCGCAACAGGCCGCAAGACCAGTTATACTGTAAGCTACAAAGACGCAGACGGAATCGAAACCAGAAGAGATGAATACACATATGACCCGGTAAGAGACATACAGACTTCAAGAACCAATATCTGGTTTGACTCATACGGCAATAAGTGGAAGAGGGCATATAACACAGTCCCTTCTGTAAATGGCGAGAATATCCCGAGGCAGGATTTTATCCTCAGAGACGGCCAATGGGTCTCGACCTACAAAGAGGCATATACTTATAATGAGT
>JABMRJ010000152.1 GCA_013202745.1 Candidatus Omnitrophota bacterium | reverse complement strand
CATGCAGGCTTACAACAGGTATTTGTTGACGGACAAGACAGGAAAACATAGGGGTCAAACCTACACTATTGACACATCTTGAAGCGGGACGTTCGTGCAGAAATTGCTTTACGGCGTGTGATTTTAGTTAAAGACTCCATTTGTTGCAAATGCAGGTTTACAGTGATAAGAAGTTGAAATAGAAGTGTGCATCTGAATAGCTGTGCAACTTCTGCACGAACGCCCCGCTTTATAAGAATGTTAATTTCAAAAGAGTCTTATCTTTGTAAGTTAATAGAACATGATAGAATAAAATTACATCTGTACCCATTATAAATAATATATATATTAAATAATGATCAAACAAGAAAAAGGCATACCTTTTCTCATGGCTATCTCCTATCTTACAGCACTCTTCTTTATCCGTGTAAGTGTATTCCTCGCTGGATCAGCGCATACAAAGTTTGCAGATGCTGCAAAGGAAGGCTTAAAACCCGGTGTACAATTTTATTTAGGTCGTAATATAATTCTATTTGGATATCATATACATCATTTCTATATAGGAATATTGCTTATTTGTGTAGCCGCCTGGTTAGCTATTGTTGGTAGCAGACACCTTACCAGAAAGAATCTTGCAATTATGTATGGAGCAGGGCTGGGATTATTTCTTGATGAAATTGGACTATTGCTAACCTGGGGTGATTATTATAGTACTCTATCTTATACAATTAGTCTATTTGTTCTGGGAGTGTTTTTTAATATAGTTTTCTTTGGTAATTTCTGGGAGAGTGTAAAAATAAATATAGATAAGTCAAAATCCCGTTCTCTTATATGGAATAAGTTTTTCAAGAATAACCTCGTATTTAATATAATAGATAAGATAAGTAATAAAACAGGCAAAACCGAAAATGCCACTCTTGTTTTTTCTGGTATTTTATATATCTTTGTGTCTCTGTTCATTTTCAAATATCCAGAATTTCTCAGGTACTGGGTAGCCGTGACCTTTATATTTCACGGTGCCACCTGTTTTGTTAGAGTTTTCAATACTGGAAATAAAGAAGGATAGTAGAATTTATGAAACTCTATGAAAAATTAAGTTTAATTTTTACAGGAATTATCTATTTTGTAGTAGGATTGTTAATCATTTTTCACCCAAAATTTCTTTATTATGGGGTTGCGGGAGTATTTTTTGTTCAGGGTATTTCATCATTGTTCAGGGCTTTAATGAAAACAAAGTCATAAGTTCAATAAAAAGCTCTGCAATCTGAATTAGATAATCTCTGTAAAGTTAAAGATATAATATCACGAAAAAATCCAATAATGGTAGACAGATTTTTGAAGCAGACAAACGGGAAAGGGGCGTAAAGTCCAGAGAATAGATTTTATTACTTACTGAGAATGAAAAGCAATTAGTCCTTTTGCGGATTAGATTGCTCAAAGTGTAAGGGAAGTCGTGCCACTCAGGCGGATGATGACAGTAATCGTGCTGACGTAGCAAAGCAATGGTCAGCTCGCTATAATGCTGATATCAAGACAGAGCATATCAATTGTGAAGGATGTCGTTCTGATGGCAGGAAGTTTTTCTATTGTTCAGACATGTGTGGCCTTCGTAAATGGTGTCAGGAAAAGGCTCTCTACAATTGTGCAGCTTGTGATATATATCCATGTGATAAACTAAAAGGTTTTTTTGAGGTTGCTCCTGAAGCATGTGTAGCATTGGACGCGTTACGTTCATAGGCTATGATTAAGAGGGCAGCCTAACAAGTCGCTCCAGTAGTGGTGTAACCGCATGATTTCCCTTGTTCCATAAAGCAATTTTCGGATTTCTGGTGTTTACATCTGCTCCTACAAGCTGTTAATATTCCAATGTATTGTTGATATTAGGGTATGGGCAAATTTACCAGAAAATGTATTTAGTATCAACTTATCAGGGCATATCGACCTGATGATAAATGGTTGGCGGTATCCTAAAAAATAATTACTTGAAAAGGTTGACATATAGGCCCAACAGTTGTACAGTATATATGTACATATTATAAGGAGGCACATATGGCAATTCAAACAACCTATACTCAAGCCCGCGCACGTTTAGCTTCGTTAATTGATGAGGTGGCAAAAAACCGTGAAGTGGTAATTATTCAGCGGCGTGGTAGTGAAGATGTAGCCATGATAGCAGCTGATGAGTTGGCCGGTATTCTTGAGACGGCTCATTTGCTTCGATCTCCTACCAATGCAGAGAGACTTCTCTCCGCACTTGAAAGAGTCCGGAAAGGAACCGGAACACCACAAACCATCGACGAGCTTCGTGACGAGGTCGGCCTTGGGTAGACGTTATACCAAAGCACCCAGAAAGACTGAACAGCGAGAAGCCGTATTTCAGCTTGAGTTTAGAGAGGATTTACGTTACTGGGTTGAGACGGACCGTCGGGCAGCGCTTCGAATTTTTAAATTAATCGAGGCGGTGATGCGAGATCCTTTTCAGGGTATTGGCAAACCAGAGCCTTTGAAGTTTCTAGGATCGGGTGTTTGGTCTCGTCGAATCACACAAGAGCATCGGTTAGTTTATGTAGTGGGACAGAACAGAATCGATTTTGTGCAAGGTCGTTACCATTATTAATGACCGTCTTTGCCTTTTCCATGCCGCCAACCTGTCAGTGCATCAGACTGGTGTTCTGCTGCGCTTCACACCGGCTGGCGACTTCATCGTTGGCCAGATGAATTTTCCCTGTAATACCCTCCGCTAACAATTTCTTGACATGGATACGCCATTGGCGTATATTAGGTTATGCGTTTTATTGAGACACCAATCTTTACAAGGGAGGTACGCAACCTACTTCAGGGCGAAGAGTACCGTGCCTTATAACTTG
>JABMRJ010000151.1 GCA_013202745.1 Candidatus Omnitrophota bacterium | reverse complement strand
CTCTCTTATAAGATCGTCGATGCCATAGGGGTAGTGGGCGGGACCAATATACAATTTGCCCATAACTTAAAAGATGACAGGCTTGTGGTAATAGAGATCAATCCAAGGACATCGCGCTCATCGGCCCTTGCTTCAAAGGCAACAGGATTTCCGATTGCGCGTATCTCTACAAAGCTTGCGACTGGAATTACGATGGATGAGATACCTTACTGGAGAAAGGGGACTCTGGAAAAATACGCGCCCTGGGGCCAGTATGTCGTCATAAAGTTTGCCAGGTGGGCATTTGAAAAGTTCCCTGGCGCAAAAGATATACTCGGAACGCAGATGAGGGCTGTCGGCGAGGTTATGAGTATAGGAAAGACATTCAAAGAGGCCTTTCAGAAGGCGATACGCTCACTTGAGATAAAAAGATACGGCGTGGGGGGTGCTAAGAATTTTAAAGAACTCACCTTCGAGGCATTGAAAGAAAAACTGGCGGCGCCATCGAGCGAGAGGATATTTTTGATGTATGAAGCGCTCCGTAAAGGCGCAACAGTTGAAGAGCTCTATAAGCTGACCCATATAGGGCGCTACTTCATAAAAGAGATTAAGGAACTCGTTGATTTCGAAGAAGAGCTCATCACATATACCTGGAAGAAGCTGCCTGACGAAAAATTGGCAAAGGCAAAGGAGTGGGGTTTTGCAGACCGCTATCTTGCAGGACTCTTTAATGTCAAAGAGCGGGATGTAAGAATAAAAAGGATCTCTATAGGAAAACACGGTAGATTTGAAGCCGTCCCTGTAAGCGGTGTAGAGAACGCAGCATATTATTATTCGACTTATATTGCCCAAGACTCTGTTCCGGTGTCACCGAATAAAAAGATCATGATACTTGGCGGCGGGCCCAATAGGATAGGACAGGGGATCGAGTTTGACTATACATGTGTACATGCCGCATTTGCCTTGCGCGATGAGGGATTTGAATCGATCATGGTCAACTGTAACCCCGAAACGGTATCTACGGATTATGATACCTCAAACAAACTCTACTTTGAGCCGCTTACCGTGGAGGATGTACTGACCATCTACGAAAAAGAGAAACCCGAAGGCACAATAGTTCAGTTCGGAGGTCAGACGCCTTTGAATATTGCACAGGAACTGAAGGACAATGGTGTAAAGATCCTGGGGACGAGCCCTGAGTCTATACATCTGGCCGAAGACAGGGAACGTTTTCGTGACAGGATGATTGCGCTTAAGGTACCGCAGCCGAAGAGCGGCACAGCGCGTTCATTTGATGAAGCGATAAAGATTGCGCATAAAATAGGTTATCCGCTCATGGTACGTCCGTCATATGTCTTGGGCGGGCGTGGTATGGAGATAGTCTATGATGAGTCGATGCTTAAGGATTATGCGAGCAGGGCCATTAATGTGAGCCCCGAACACCCGATGCTAATAGATAGATTTCTTGAACATGCTATAGAATTAGAGGTAGATGCTCTTTCAGACGGTAAGGATACATTTGTAGCCTCTGTAATGGAGCATATAGAGCTGGCGGGTGTCCATTCGGGAGATTCTGCATGCGTTATTCCGACGAGAACGATCAGCGAGGAACATCTGCAGACGATAGAGCGGTATACTGCCGAGATAGCAAAGGAGCTTAAGGTTATCGGGCTTGTCAATATACAGTATGCTATATGTGACGGAAAGGTATATATACTTGAGGCGAATCCACGCGCTTCCCGTACAGTCCCTATAGTCTCAAAGATGACAGGAATCTCTATAGCGCGTATAGCTACGCAGGTAATGCTTGGGAAGAAATTGAAGGATTTTCCCGAGCTTAAGAAGTATAAGCTCCCTTACGTAGGAGTTAAAGAAGCGGTCTTTCCGTTTAATATGTTTCCTGAGGTCGATCCTCTGCTTGGACCCGAGATGAGGGCCACGGGAGAGGTCATGGGTATTGCCGAGTCTTTTGGACTTGCATTCTACAAAGCGCAGGAGGCAGCAGGGATAAAGCTTCCCTTGAGCGGAAGTGCCCTGCTGACGGTGGCTGATAAAGATAAGCAGGACCTCGTACCTATAGCAAAGGATATCCAGAAAGTTGGGCTCGAGATTTACGCTACAGAGAATACAGCCCGGTATCTTAAGAATAACGGCATCGAGTGTAATATAATAAAGAAGCTGCATGAAGGCAGGCCCAATATTGCCGATGCGATCAAGAATAATGAGATCAACCTTATTATCAATACCCCTGTCGGCAAGAGCAGCAAGTATGACGATAGTTATATAAGGATGAAGGCGATACAGCATAAGATCCCCTACATAACTTCCATGGCAGCTGCTGCGGCCAGTGTAAAGGGCATAGAAGAGATGAAGAATTCAAAGTTTTCGCCAAAGGCCTTGCAGGATTATTACAAGGATAGGGAGTCTGGAAAAGGTAATAATTCTTCCGGCGGTAGCGAGGAGGTTATGCATGGCAGCAAGAGTCGGCTTTGATAATGATAAGTACTTAAAGGAGCAGACGGCGGCCATCCTCGAGAGGGTTAAGAAGTTCGACAATAAACTCTATCTCGAGTTCGGAGGCAAGATAGTCTTCGATTACCATGCATCACGCGTCCTTCCAGGATTTGACCCGAATGTCAAGATGCGCCTTTTGCAGCAACTTAAGGACAAGGCGGATATCATTGTATGTATATATGCCGGGGATATCGAGCGCAAAAAGATCAGGGCTGACTTTGGCATTACATATGACTTGGATGCCCTGAAGCTTATAGATGATCTGAGGGGCTGGAAGATAGATGTAACCGCAGTCGTTATAACCCGCTTCAACGACCAGCCCGCAGCCAAGATATTTAAGAACAAACTCGAAAGAAGGGGTTTGAAGGTATATACCCACCGTTTCACAAAAGGCTACCCTTCAGACGTGGATACAATAGTAAGTGACGAGGGCTACGGCGCGAATGCATATATAAAGACGCGGAATCCGCTTGTAGTAGTTACTGCGCCGGGTCCTGGCAGCGGCAAGCTTGCAACATGCCTTTCTCAGCTATATCATGATTATAAGAGGGGGCATAAGAGCGGATATGCCAAGTTCGAGACATTCCCTATATGGAACATACCCCTTAAACATCCGGTAAATATAGCCTACGAAGCGGCCACTGTGGATCTTAGGGACTTTAATCTCGTAGACCCATTCCACCTGGAGAGATATAAAGAGGAGACTATAAATTATAACCGCGATGTCGAGGTCTTTCCTGTATTGAAGAGGATCCTTGAGAAGATCACGGGCAGTGAGTCTATGTATCAATCCCCGACGGATATGGGGGTAAACAGGGCCGGTTTTGGAATAGTCGATGACGCCGCGGTAAGAGATGCGGCGATGCAGGAGATAATAAGGAGATACTTTAAATATTCATGTGAATACGCGATGGGTTTCGAGGGTAAAGAGACGATCGAGAGGTCGAGGCTCATAATGGAGGGAGTCGGAGCAAAACCGGAAGATAGGGTAGTTGTGATGCCTGCCCGGAAGGCGGCCGCGGAAGCAGAAAAGCGGAAGAAAGGCAATAAGGGCGTATACTGCGGCGCTGCCCTCGAATTAAAAGACGGTTCCATAATGACGGGGAAGAATTCGCCGCTCATGCACGCGGCCTCAAGCGTTATATTGAATGCGATTAAAGTACTTGCTGATATACCTGATAAGATACACCTCTTGGCGCCCAATATTATAGAGTCTATAGCAAAGCTTAAGGAGAGCATCTTAAACTCCAAGATTATAAGCCTGGACCTTGAAGAGGCACTCATAGCCTTAAGTATAAGCGCTGCCTCAAGCCCTACAGCCCAGCATGCAATGGAGAAGCTAAAAGATCTTAGGGGTTGCGAGGTCCATATGACGCACATCCCAACTCCTGGAGATGAAGCGGGCTTAAGGAGACTGGGTGTCAACTTGACGAGTGATCCGCATTTTTCAAGCACAAGTTTATTTGAAAGATAAATAGGAGGAGAGCAAAAGATGAGCGGGATTTACGGTATTGTTTCGAAAGAGAATTGTGTTGAGACGCTCTTTTATGGCACTGACTACCATTCACATCTCGGGACAGAGTTCGGCGGCATGGCTGTGCTCGGGGAGGACGGGGAGTTTCAGCGCCAGATACACAGCATAGCGCAGAGCCAGTTTAAAGCGAAATTCTACGAAGATTCAAAGCATATGAAAGGAAATATAGGGATAGGGGTGATAAGCGCCTTTGATGAGCAGCCCATATACCTCCATTCCAAGCTCGGCCCTTTCTGTATAGTTACTAATGGCCTCCTTGAAAACGGGGAAGAACTCGCAGCAGGATTGAGGCAGAAGGGGATCTCTTTTAGCGAGGTCAGTAAGGGCAAGGTCAACGAAGCCGAGCTTATAGCCAAATTGATAAGCCAGGGGCATAACTTTGTAGACGGCATAGAGAAGATGTTTAGCGTAATCGAAGGTTCATGCTCACTCCTTCTTATTTGTAAAGACGGCATATATGCTGCGAGGGACAGGCATGGATATACGCCCCTTATAGTGGGAGAGAGGCCCGGAGACATAGCGATAACCTCTGAGACGAGCGCTTTTCCTAACAGCAACTTCAAGATAGTCAAATCACTTGAGCCCAACGAGATAATCCTCATAAATAATAAAGAGGGTATCGTCCAGAAGAGGCCCGGCGGCAAGACGAACCAGATATGCACATTCCTGTGGATATATACGGGATTCCCTGCATCGAGTTATGAAGGGATAAATACGGAGATCGTAAGGGAGAAATGCGGCAGGTGCCTTGCAAAACGCGATAAGGATATCAAGATAGACGTCGTCTCCGGGGTACCGGATTCAGGTGCTGCCCATGCCATAGGTTATGCTATGGAATCGGGCAAGCCCTATAGAAGGCCTCTCGTTAAATATACACCCGGATACGGCCGGAGCTATACACCTCCGTCGCAGGAGACGCGTGACCTGATAGCGCGGATGAAGCTTGTTCCGATAAAAGAGATTATAGAGGGGAATCGGATCGTTGTCTGCGAAGATTCTATAGTGAGGGGGACGCAACTTAAGAATTTTACCGTTAATAAGCTCTGGGACTGCGGCGCGAAAGAGATACACGTAAGGCCTGCATGTCCGCCTTTGATGTTTCCGTGCAAGTTCAATCTCTCAACGCGTTCTATCCACGAGCTCGCGGCCAGACGTGCTATCCGCGGCCTGGAAGGGCAGGACCTTGAGGATGTGAGTGAATATGTCGACCACACTTCCCGGAAATACCAAAAGATGATAGAGTGGATAAAAAAAGATCTTGAGGTCACGACCTTAAGATACCAGACAGTCGATGATATGGTAGCGGCAGTAGGCCTGCCGAAAGAGAGGCTGTGTCTCTATTGCTGGACCGGTGTCTGCCCCAAAGAGGGGACAGCGCTCGACAAAAAGAGCAGGCTTCACTCATATTTCCGTTAAAATTAGGTAAGGGTTTTTAGTTTGCGGACGGTACGGACCAGGAAATCATTTTTGTAGGCCAGCCTTTTTAACAGGGGGGTAGTCGCGTTCTTATGGGTATCGATGATAAGTTTCCGCCATTTTATCAAATCATCTTTAGTGAAATTCTCGGTTTCATAACTCGGGACATCCAGATCTCTCGCCCCTCTTAATACATTCGGATCGATCTTGTACCCCTTCTCCCTTACCATGCGTTCAAGCTCGGTATTGGGAAAAGGAAAGACGATGAGTGTCTGGATATTGGTAGGCGGATGTTTTTTCAGAAAGTTAACGGTCAGCATGACATCTGCCTTTGTCTCCCAGGGGTAGCCTACCGTTAAATACGATTTTGTCTCTATGCCCGCTTTCCTGCACAGGTCTATCGCCCTCGCGTTTGCCTCGACTGTGCTCGATTTCCGCAGAAGCTTTAAAGAGCGGGGGGAGCCGGTTTCTACACCGAGGTTTATCCTCCTGCAGCCTGCCCTGTACATCATCTTGAGGACGTCCTTATCGATATGCTTGACACGTCCCTGGCACTGCCAGTAAACAGAGAGCCGGTTTTTGTGGAGTTTCTCGCAGAATTCCTGCACAAATTCCTTCTTCATGAAGAAATTGTCATCAAAGAATTTGAAGGCTTCGTAACCGTACTTCTTATTTAGCATCTTCATCTCGTCTATTATATTCTGGGGACTGCGCTGCCTGAACCGCTTGTTTAATATACTGTAGCAGAATATGCACTTAAAAGGGCAGCCCCTTGAACTTATGATATTTGTCAGCTTTTTGCCATGCAGCTGTACCTGGTATTTATCCATCTCAAAGAGATCCGTGTCAGGAAAAGGTATATTGTCCAGATTCTCTTCCAATTCAATCAGTTCGTTGTTTATTATCTTTCCATCGCGCAGGTAGGAGAGGATTTTTACTTTTTTGATAGGCCCCCCGTTTACAAAATCTATGAAGAGGGGAAGGGTCTTTTCCGCGTCGCCTTTCAAAAGATAAAAGTTTTCTCTTGTCAGAAAGAATTCCGGGGATAAGGTAACCTCAGGCCCTCCGAATACTATGTATTTAACAGAGTCTTTGAGCATCTCTGCCAGGCTTACCCCGGTCCACTTATTCAAGACATTGGCGCTGATACCTACTATATCCGGACGGGTTGAAAGCGCCTTTTTCGCAACCGCTTCCAGCGGGATTTTGCAGACATCGCTGTCTATGATAGTTATATTGTGGTCTTTCTTAAGCACGCTGGCCAGGTATCCCAGCCCCAGCGGCCTCAAGGTGGTCCTCCCGTGAGTATATGGCTGAACAAAGGTTATATTCATGCTTTAGCGCCCCTCCAGATATTTCTTAATCCTTAGTTTATTAGCTGTAATTTTGCCCACAAGGTGTTATTTACTTTTTTGTTATGCATTATTGCATCGCCTTCCTCAACCTTGTGCCAAACTATATTGAAATCCTTGAATAGACTGCGTAATAAATCCACCGACCATACTACGGGATGCCGGACATTCGGCACCTCTCTGAAATGGACATGCAGAAGCAGGGTGCCGCTGGGTTTCAGCAGGCGGCGGATCTCCTTTATTATCTTTTCCGGGCACCTGGTATGGTCGATCGCGTCACAGCAGAACATCACATCTATTGTCTTATCAGGAATCTCTCTACTTTGAAGTATTCTTTTTTTTGACCAGCCCCATTTATTATACGCACGGGCGTTTATATCTATCGGATAGCCTCCGGCAAAGAATGTTACCCCGCCATAAGGCCCGCAGCCGAAATCCCCGATACATTTTGAAGTCAAATCCTCATTAAATCTATCGATGTAGTGTTTATATACGGCCATATCCTTGCCCCCGTCTTTTTTCCACCGCCTCAATTCCTGAAGGCGCGGAGGCATTAGATCCTTCGCTAATTTTTTGCGTATCTTTCTATAGATTTCCGCGATGGCCATATCTTATACCTATAATTACATGCTGTGTATATAGTTAGAGGAACTTTGCTGCCAGCGCCCTTCGTGAATGCGTAAGACAGAGGATTATAACTTAAATATACTGAAATGTCAAGATTTGAACAGGATTTGAACAGGATTTGAAAAATCTACTCGGCAAGCCTAACCCCTTCTATCTAGCCTTGAATTGCATCTCCTACCTTTTCAGCTTTTGCATTAGATTTAGAACGATGCTTAGGTCTTATACGGGTGAATTCATATTGCCTATTGTCTACCCTCTTCACCTAAACTGCTTCTTTGGTTTGGGTCGGGTTTATTTTTTAAAAAGTTTTTTTAAAATATTTTTATGTATATTTCTCAACATTACCAATAATGGTATGGTATATAAAATTACATTAAATAAAAAGTTTACTACTTTACCATGTAATCTTAAAATAGGAGTGAAAATTTTTCTATTCTTCCAAATAAACTTTGCCAGCTGATATAAATTGTTTACATCCTTTGATGAAAGATATTCTGTTGAAATAGTAGACTCGCTATAATAATCCTTTATAGATTCTATATCTTTTGTTTTATATCCTTTCTCTATACATTCTTTATTTAATGCTGTCCCGGGATAAGGCTGAAATATTGAGTATTGCATCACCTCCGGTTTTATTTTAAGACTCATTATGATTGTTTTAAACACGGCTTCTTTCGTCTCTCCAGGAATTCCTATCATATTATAAACCTTGCGCTTAAGGCCATATTTTTTTGCGAGTTCAAAAGTATTTTTAATATCTGCATCGCTTATTATCCTATTCAGTTTCTTCTTTCTGATATATTCATCTCCGGTCTCTATCCCTGTTCTTACTTCAAATAACCCTATCTCTTTTAGGTTTTTTATAAGATTTTTATCATATTGTTCGGGTCTGAGATTTATTGAAAAAGGTATATTAATATTGTGTTCTATGTAAAGTTTTGAGAACCTGCTTAACCACTCTTTCTTAAAAGGGAAGACATCGTCAGAAAACCAAAGGCTTTTTGGAGAATAATTACTTTTAATCTCCAATATTTCTGAGATTACATTTTCCGGTGATCTATAGCGCACATATCCTACTGCACCGTACATTTTTCTTAGTTCTTTATTTATACAATAATTACAGTCGTATGGACATCCTCTTCCTGTTATGATATGTATGGTTTCTGTATCCGGGAAAAGGGTTCTATCTGGAAATGGAAATTCATCCAAATTTCTCTCAAGCGGCCTTATTTTATTTTTTATTATTTTTCCATTCTTTTTAATCCACAGATTTTTAATATCAGTATAATCCGTCTGATTGCCAATTTTATTAACTAATTCAAGCAGAGGATATTCACCTTCACCAATACAAACCATTTCAATATCCTTACAATTAATAAAATTATCTCCATCTACGGTTACGGCTGGACCTCCTACAATAATAATGGTGTTAAAAGATTTTTTTATTGTCTCTGCAATTTCTTTTGTTTGCCTAGTAAGGTGGGCGCTCAAAACAGAAATGCCGATTAGCTTCGGTTGAAATTTTTTTATCTTATTATATATCTTTTCTTTGCTAAATTGGCTATAGGAAAAGTTTAAAATATCTATATTATGACCGTGTGATTTTAAGAATGAATGGATATAGGCTGGTCCTAACATAATACAACCACTATGCTCAACCTTTGGCAGTATAAATAAAATATTCATCTTTAGCCTCTTTTCCTCCAATATACACCCAAAATCCCTATTTTTCAACTAAATTCCTGGCGTCTATTGGAAAATCTATTTGAAAAATCTGTATATTTTCCACTTGCAATCTCCGGGCATATCCATTAAAATGATATCAGCACTTGAGTGAGCCATGATGGCGGAGCCATTTTTTGCGCTGACTCAGGTGAATTTTTGCTATTACAGCCATGTAATCCCAGAGAGCATAGCTTATAATGCGCAGATTATCGAAAAAAATCAAGTCGGGTTCTGTAAATAAAGGCTTCAGCGATTTTAAGGCCATGACCCCTCAAGCCTCATCTCTTATACCGAAAATCCGGGCAGCCTTTAAGGATTCAGAGGGTATATCCGAGAAGGATCGGAGGATTTTAGAGATAATAATCGCGTCTTATGAGAAGAATAAAATAGGCGAGAGGCCGGATAAAGAAGATTTTGTATTATCAGGCCACGAGATAGCGGAATTTAATAGCTTAAACGCGAGTGACATCTGCAGATATTTATGCTATAGGTACGCTTACAACAAGTATCCCCAGCTCTACATTACCGACGATTATCCTCCCTGTCTTCAGATTGAGCCGTCTTCGGTCTGCAATTTTAGGTGTAAGATGTGCTTTCAGTCGGATGAGTCTTTTAGCAAAAAAGACAGCGGGCATATGGGGTATATGGAACTTGGGTTATACAAGGATATAATCGATCAGGTGGAAGGAAAACTGGAAGCGGTCTCCCTGGCTTCCAGGGGAGAACCGCTTTTAAACAAAGACATTATAAAGATGATAAAGTATTCCGCGGATAAATTCCTAGGTTTTAAGATCAATACAAACGCCTCGCTGCTCGGCGAGAGGATGTCCCGCGAGCTCCTTGAGAATATGAATACAGGGACGATTGTCTTTTCTCTCGAGACTACCGACGCTGATATGTATGAAAAGACAAGGATAAGGGGCAAGTTCGACAGGATAGTAAAAAACATCGCCATGTTTAAGGATATTAAAGAAAAATACCACTGCGGTTCAAAGGTAATCACGAGGGTCTCGGGGGTAAATATTGACTCAGTCTCGTCCATGGAAGATATGAGGTCTTTCTGGTTTCAGTATGTTGACCAGGTCGGCTTCACAAATTGCATGCCATGGGTCAATTTCTACGAAAATGAAACTAACGCCCTGACCGCGCCGTGCAGCGATCTATGGCGGAGGATGTTTATCTGGTATGACGGGACAGTAAACCCGTGCGATAATGATTATAAAACTACCCTATCCGTAGGAAATGTCCGCGATTCATCGGTCTCTGCCGTCTGGAGATCAAAGAGATACGAAGAGTTGAGAAGAAGGCACCTGGCGCTGCAAAGAGGCGCGCTTTCGCCGTGCCGGCAGTGCACGTTTGTATAATCTGACACCGTTTTTAAAGGTACTGTGAGGACTGATCATGAAAATAGGTTTTATAGGTTATAGGAATCATGCAAAACGGTTGATGGCGCTGGTTGATCAGCTAGCCTTCCGCAAGGAGTTTATAATCTATTATCCGGACAGCCGGAAATTGTCTGCAAGTTTCTCCGGAGAGGGTCTAAAGGCAAAGATCGAATTGACATCCGTGTTAAGGCCGCTTTACGATACAGATGTTGTTTTTATCGCTTCCCCTGCCCGCACCCATTTTCATTACCTGGACCTTTTAAGAAAGAATTTCAAGGGATACATATTTTGTGAAAAGCCTCCCTGCAGTAATCTGAAAGAGCTGAATGCCCTCGCGGCCTTCAACCCCAGGTTTAAGTCGAGGTGCCTCTTCAATTTTTGTTTCAGGCATTCTCTCTTTTCAAAGGCATGCTCCTCGGCAATTAAAAGCGGAAAGCACGGCACGCCCATTTCACTTAGTTTCAGGAATAGCCACGGTTTGGCCTTTAAGGAGTCATTTTCGAGCAATTGGAGAAACACATCCAGGGGTGTTTTAGAGAATATTCTGGGAAATCTCGGTATACATTATGTAGATCTCACGGCGCATCTTCTGGGAAAGGTGAAGAATATTACGGCGCATTCCGTGAAGATATCAGGGCGCACGCGTCATAAGGATTCTGTCATACTGATAATCGAAACCGGAAGCGCCCTACCCACAACAATATTTTTGTCTTATGCATGCCCGCATGAGGATTCGGCAAAACTGGTTTTATCCGACGGGATAATCGAGCTTGATAACGGTGTTTTGTCATTGAGGAGGCCGAGGGATACCTTCGACAAATCCGGGCTTTTTGCCCCTCCGCCCGCGGATGTTATAGCAACCTTCGCCAATGCCAGAAGCTATTATGACGATGCGATAAAGGGGTCAATTTCGGACTTTTTTAAGGTAATTAAGGCTTCCTCGGGAATACCTTTAAGCAATTTCGCATCTTCTATTAACTCAACGCGACTTTTACTCGTGAATAAGGGTAATTAAATCAGGTCATATTCTGCCCCCTGCCTCTTTTACATGCCAGCTTTTCTTATTGACACGATATCGGCCCCGTGATATACTACGTTCAATGAATGAACATTCTCCAATCGTAGTTAGCGCGGTAAGGTTCTATATCATCTGTAAGACAACAACAAAGTGACATATTACATCATAATATAATTATTATTAGAGGTGTATATGAAGAAGGCATTAATCACAGGAGTAACGGGCCAGGATGGTTCTTATCTGGCGGAGTTTCTTCTATCAAAAGGGTATGAGGTTCATGGCATCAAGAGGAGGGCCTCGACATTCAATACCCAGAGATTAGACCATATCTATGTAGATTGGCATGACCCCAACGCAAGACTCTTCCTCCATTTCGGCGATCTCTCCGATTCCGGACTCATAACAGAATTAATATGGAACATTAAGCCTGATGAGATATACAATCTCGGAGCCCAATCTCACGTCAGGACGTCCTTCGATATGCCGGAATTTACCGGAAATATAACCGGACTCGGAACTACAAGGCTGCTGGAGGCTATTAGGCGAAGCGGTATAAAGACGCGATTTTATCAGGCCTCCTCTTCCGAGATATTTGGCGCTTCACCATCCCCCCAGAATGAAGAGACCCCGTTTCGCCCCAGAAGTCCCTATGGAATAGCAAAGTTATACGCATACTGGATGACGGTCAACTACAGACAGGCCTACGGAATCTTTGCGTGTAACGGCATACTCTTTAACCATGAGAGTCCCAGGAGAGGGGAGACTTTTGTTTCGAGAAAGATTACTTCTGCCATTGCCAATATACTTGCAGGAAAACAGAAGAGGCTTTATATAGGCAACTTAAAGGCAGAGAGGGACTGGGGTTTCGCGCCCGAATACGTAGAGAACATGTGGCGCATGCTTCAACAAGAAACCCCGGATGATTATGTACTGGGTACAGGAGAGTGCCACTCGGTAAGGGAATTTGTTGAGAAAGCGTTTTTGTATGCGGGTATAATGATAGAATGGCAAAGAGAAGGGATAGACGAGAAAGGCATAGTTAAAGATGTAGACAGCAAGTGGAAGAACTTGCTTAAACCGGGAGAGGTAATCATAGAGATAGACCCTAAATATTTTAGGCCCACGGAGGTCGAGCAGTTACGGGCAGATACTACCAAGGCGAAGAGAATACTGGGTTGGGAGCCCAAGACTACTTTTGACGAACTCATAAAGATAATGGTCGATTACGACATGAGACTTATCGGACTCCAGCCGATAGGG
>JABMRJ010000150.1 GCA_013202745.1 Candidatus Omnitrophota bacterium | reverse complement strand
GCTTTTAGTATATCTGTCGCCTCATTCCAGTCGCTCTCTGTGCCTATATACTTAGGCGGCCTTGTAGATACCTCGATTTCAAAGCCCTTAAAACCGAAGACACCAAGCGTATCTATGACAAAGTCTACCACGCTTATTATCTCATCCTGCAGTTGTTCTTTAAGACAGAATATATGCGCATCGTCCTGCGTAAACCCTCTCACCCTTAAGAGGCCGTGGAGCACTCCGGGCCTTTCGTTCCTGTAGACCGTGCCCAATTCGAAGAGCCTAAACGGCAGATCTCTGTAGCTCCTTATCTTTGCTTTATAGACGAACATATGGCCGGGGCAGTTCATCGGCTTTATGCCAAACTCCTTTTTATCTACCTTGAAGATATACATATTCTCTTTGTAATAATCGTAATGGCCTGACGTTATCCAGACGTCGCTCTTTAGGATATGCGGGCTTATAACTAATTGGTAGCCGCGCTTTATATGTTCTTTCTTTATGTAGTCCTCAATTATAGTCCTGAGCATAGCACCCTTTGGGTGGTAGAGAACGAGCCCCGCACCTATCTCGTCTGTTATCGTAAAATAGCCCAGTTCCTTGCCCAGCTTTCTATGGTCGCGCTTCTTCGCCTCTTCAATGAGCTTCAAGTGGTTCTTCAGTTCGTCTTTTGTCGCGAATGCCGTGCCGTAGATGCGTTGGAGCATAGGGTTGTTCTCATTGCCGCGCCAGTATGCGCCTGCGATACTTAAAAGCGTGAATACATTCACTTCCCCCGTCGCATTTACGTGCGGCCCCTTGCAGAGATCAACGAATTTTCCGTGTCTGTATATAGTGACCGTGCTACCCTCAAGTTCCTTTATGAGCTCAAGCTTGTAGGTCTCTTTCTTAAAGAGCTTCTCTGCCTCTTTCTTGGAGATCATCTCTTTTGTAAACTCTGAGTTCTCTTTTACGATATTGCGCATCTCCTGCTCTATCTTTTCGAGATCCTCCGGCACAAAGGGCTCTTCCCTCTCAAAATCATAGTAGAAGCCGTTATCTATAGCGGGGCCTATGCCCAATTTAACCTTTGGGTAGAGCCTCTTTACTGCGTCTGCCATTATGTGTGATGCGCTATGTCGTAATGTTTCGAGATTCATGTGTGTCCTCTTGTGTTGCTGCCTGTCAAGGTCCTTCAGAAGCTTCCTTCGGTCGCTTCTTCAGGATCACGTCCGCCTTCGGCGAACGTGGAGGCGACGATCGGATTCGAACCGATGAATCGGGGTTTTGCAGACCCCTCCCTTAGTCCACTTGGGTACGTCGCCACTTTCAAAAAACGTTTTTGGTGCCGAGAGTGGGATTCGAACCCACACGGAGCTAAGCTCCAGGAGATTTTAAGTCTCCATTGTCTACCAATTCCAACATCTCGGCTTGGTTGTCAAAGCGCTGTTTGGTTCGTGTCGCTTTTAAGGTCCTGTGACCCGCAAAGGTCCTTCAGAAGCTTCCTTCGGTCGCTTCTTCAGGATCATGTTCGCCTTCGGCGAACATGGTGGGCGCAATAGGACTCGAACCTATGACCCCCTCCATGTCAAGGAGGTGCGCTAACCAACTGCGCCATGCGCCCATTTCAACTACTCTTTATCAACAGGGTTTATCCACTCTGCTGTGTCAACCCATTTGACTTCGCCGCTAAGATACGCGACGTTTCCTCCCTTGCCGCGATGGTTCGTATCTTTACCAAAGATGTCATTCTTATCGCAGACGAGTATAGTAGACAAAGGATCCTTCTCTGTCCATCCCCTGCTGTAAAGGTAACTTGTCGTAACGTCTATATCTGACCCGTCTTTGGCTATATCGCTCGCGTCTACATCGCTCGGGCAGATAAATATCTTTAAATCGTCTATATACTCCGGATAGAGCACCGATAGATCATCCGGGTAGATCCCCTTATGGCCTACCGCATAACGGCGCAGGGCTATCGTGGTCTTCCGTAGATTCTCTGCGCATACATATCTGCGCCCCTGCTCTCTCGTCGACCTTATAAGGGGCGACAGAGAAAGGCTTATCACGCAGACTACGGCAACTACTATAAGAAGCTCGAGTAGCGTTATTGCTTTCTTGCCCACAGCGCCTCTGTGCTATCCAGCAGTTCTTTTGCAACCTTTTTTTTGGTCGCGTGCCTGATATTTTTTACGTTGCCGCGATTATCTATAAAAGTTACGTCCGTTTTACCGTGACCAAAGGGAGATTTTTTGTGCCTTGCTGAGTTTGCCACTATTAGATCCAGCCTCTTCGCCTTCAATTTCTTCTTCGCGTTAGTCAAAAGCGATTCCGATTCAAGTGCAAAGCCGATCAAAATCTTTCCGTCTTTATCCCCGCTTACGCCCGCCAGTATATCAGGATTTTTTACGAGCTTGATGGATATTTTCTTGCCTAATCGTTCCTTTTTTATCTTGCCGTGGACCCTTGCTTCCGGCCGCCAGTCGCAAACCGCGCTCGTCATAAAGAGGCAGTCAGCCTTTTTAATATTCTTTTTTACTTCCCTTTCCATCTGGCGCGCATCTTCTATCTCTATAAACTTAACACCGCCCGGGGGTGCAATGTTTGTGGGGCCGCTTATGAGAGTCACTTTATAACCCCTCTTTGCCGCACAATCAGCTACAGCGTATCCCATTCTCCCTGTGGAGAGATTACTTATAAAACGGATGTCGTCCAACCTCTCTCTTGTAGGGCCTGCGGTGACGAGTATCTTGGAGAGTCTCTTCACTTAAGCACCTTCCTGACAGCTTTTACTATAGATTCGGTATCGGAGATATGGCCGATGCCCTTATAGCCGCATACGAGGCGGCCCTTTTGGGGGCCGATGAACTTATATCCCCAGGATCCGAGCTTCTTTATATTCTCTTGCACAGCTTTATGCATGTACATCTTGTCATTCATAGCAGGTGCTATCAAAACCGGGGCCTTTGAGGCTAATACCACACAGCTTAGGATATCATCACAGATCCCTCCCGCTATCTTGCCTATGATGTTGGCTGTTGCTGGCGCCAGGAGTATGAGATCCGCCTTCTCGGCTAGTGCCGTATGGAGCGGGTCGTAATTATCCGGGAGAGTAAACATATCAGTCACGACCTTATTGTTGGAGAGTGACTGGAGCGTAAGTGGGCTTATAAAATATTTCGCCTCTTCCGTCATTACTACGGTAACACTATAATCATGCTCCCTCAGGCGATTGACGATATCGCATGCCTTATAAGCGGCGATGCTCCCGGTTACGCCAAGGACTATCTCTTTTTTGCGTTTTACCATTTTAAGCTGACTTCTCTTTTATCTTTACCTTGCCCTGACTTATCTCTTCCAGGGCCAGCATGGAGGGTTTTATGAATGGGCTCGCCTCTACAAGTTTGCCAGCTCCGGCATTCAGCTCTATAGCTCTCTTTGAAGCCATGACTACAAGCTTATATAGACTGCCTGTCTTATTTATCAGATCTTCTATCTGTATTTTTTGCGGCATATTATTTTTCTACCTTATTCCTCTCTGCGGTTATTATAGCTTTAAAAGTCTCTACAGCCCTGACAAGGCTGTCGTTGACTACAACATAGTCGTATCTCTTAAGATATGCCAGTTCTTTCTTCGCCACCTTTAATCTCCTGGCCAGCCCTCTTCCCTTTTCGGTCTTTCTCTTTTTGAGCCGCTTTTTCAGTACATCCATAGACGGAGGCATCAAGAATGTGAGGACAGCTTTTTTATACATCTTCTTGACCTGCATGGCACCCTTTACATCTATGGCCAGAATAACATCTTTGGATCTTTTTATATTATTCAGGACAAAATTCTTCGGCGTACCGTACAGGTCTCCGAAGTTGTCTGCCCATTCAAGGAACTTGCCTGATTTGATAAGGCGCTTAAAACGCGCCTTTAAGAAAAAATGGTAATCCCTGCCGTTTACCTCTCCCTTTCTTGGGGTCCTCGTTGTAGCAGAGACGGAATACTTTATATCGAAGCGCGTCTTCTTCAATCTTGTGCAGACAGAGGTCTTCCCTCCTCCGCTCGGTGATGAGATTACGAATATCTTGCCTCTTTTTCTCTTCATGCGCTACTCTATATTCTTTACCTGTTCGCGTATCTTCTCTATGTCGCTCTTTATCTGTATAACACCTCTTGAGATCTTAAAATCGGAGCTCTTGGATGCTATGGTATTGGCCTCTCTATGAAGCTCCTGTGCTATAAAATCGAGCTTTTTACCCACTTCTGCGTCGGACAAGAGGGTCTTTTTAAAACTTGAGAGGTGGCTTCTCAATCTTGTAATCTCCTCTGATATGTCGCAATTCTTGGCAAAGAGCGCGACCTCCTGCTCCAGGCGCCCCTTGTCAAAGGTCTTTGCGCCGGTCAGTTCCCTGACCTTTTTAATAAGACGATTCTTATATCTGACTGTACTTACAGCGGAACGTTCGTTTATATGTTTTGTGACCTTTTGTATATTGTGCTTTCTCTTTATAAGATCTCTATATAAAGCCTTTCCTTCCTGCTGCCTGTCTTTTATAAGCTCATCTAACGATTTCTTAAGTGCCTTTGTAACGAGGGGCATCTGCCTGCGGTAATCTGCCTTTGTGGTTTCGGAAACCATAATGCCCGGCAACATGATAAGCTGATCCATCCTTACGTCGCCCTTAAGCTTGAGGAGTTTCTTCAGTTTTGTGAATTCGCGCTGGTATTGCCTGGCCATATCTCTATTGAGGATCATCGCGGATGTGCTCTCTTTGAGGCCATTGAGCTCAATATTCAAATATATCTTGCCCCTCCTTGCGCTGCGCTGTATTATCTTCTTCAGCTTGTCTTCGAATTGCGCCAGGCCGTTCGGTATCTTCGCCGACAGTTCAAAAAACTTATGGTTTACCGCCCTTATCTCTATAGTCACTGTGCCATGTTTTGATCTCGCGGAACTTTTTCCGTATCCCGTCATGCTATGTATCATGCCCAGACCCTCTTCTCTGTTTTAGCTACCTGTGCAATCTTCGTTGGGTAGACATCAACTATAATATCATCCGGCCCAAACCAGAGTTTAATCTCTCTCTCCGCCTCGACCTTGTCAGTAGAAGCGTGTATGACGTTTTCGTAGACGCCCTTTGTAGTTATCCTGCCGTACGCACCCCGTATGGAGACTGCATCCGCCTCTTCCGGGTTTGTGGAGCCGCATATCTCCCGTACCTTGGCTGTGGCCTTCTCGCCCCAGTAGACCATCGCCATGACCTTTTTCTTGTGGAATTCGCCCATTATATACTTTATCAGTTCACCGAAAAAGGGCTTGTCCTTCATGTGACTATAGTGCTCTTCTGCAAGCTTGCGTGATACGCGTACAATCTTTACTGCTACTATGTCCAGTTTTGTCTCTGATAGACGCGTTAATACATTACCCGTTAATGATTTCTTGAGCCCATCCGGTTTTATAAGTACTAAAGTAGCTTCTTTCATCATATGTCCCCTTATTATAGAATCAAATTATAACAAATAGCATATATTATGTCAAATACAGTTTAAAACCCTCAGGATCCTTTCGAGGTCCTCATTTGAGTAGTACTCTATTTGTATTGTACCGCGTTTCTTGCCATGGTTTATCCTGACTTTCGTGCCGAGCCTCTCCTGGATCCGCTCTTCGATAGAACGCATATTGCTATCTTCTGTAAAGGCTGTTCTTTTTGCCGTCTTCTTCTTAGTTACAAGCTTCTCGAGGGCCCTCACGGATAAACCTTTATTTATGACCTTTTTTGAGAGCTCTATCTGCTTCTCCGCGCTGCTTAACGACAACAATACCTTTGCATGACCGGCAGTGATCATGGTCTTTGACAAAAACTCCTGGATCTTCTTTGGAAGAGCAAGAAGTCTTAAGCTGTTTGCCACTGTTGCCCGGTCTTTTCCGACGGCCTGCCCCACCATTTCCTGAGTAAAGCTAAATTCGTCCAGGAGCCTCTGATAAGCACGTGCCTCCTCGATCGGGTTCAGTTCTTCACGCTGGATATTTTCGATAAGTGCGAGTTCGATAGCGTTCATATCATCAACATCTTTTATCATGGCCGGTATCTGGGTGTAGCCTATTGATTTTACCGCGCGCAGCCTCCTCTCGCCGGCTATGAGCTCGTAATCGTTACCACTGGGCCTTACAAGTATGGGTTGAACTACGCCTTTTTCTTTTATGGAGGAGATAAGCTCATTTAATTTTTCTTTATTGAATTCTTCTCTTGGCTGATATCTATTTGGTTTTATTCTACCCACATCAAGCTGGTCTATGTAATCCCTTTTTTGTTCTTCATCGGATATTAAAGCACTCAATCCCCTGCCGAGAACTTTTCTTGTCATGATAGTTCCTCCATTTCTGTAACTTCTTGTGGCATAACATGTTGTGCAATTTTTATGCCGACGAATTCTTTTGATAATTCCTCGTATTTTAGCGCGCCTGTTGAGTTCTTATCATAGAAGGCGATCGGCTTACCAAACCCCGGTGACTCAGACAATTTTATACTTCTTGGAATAGTTGTCTTATAAACTTTTTCCTTAAAATATGAGCGCGCCTCTTTAATGACTTCGCCCGTTAGGTTCGTCCTAAAATCTGCCATGGTCAATAAGATGCCTTCGATAGAAAGCTCTGGATTCAAATGATCTTTTACCAAATCTATCGTCTTTATCAGTTGACTCAAACCCTCGAGCGCATAATATTCACATTGAATAGGTATCAACACTGAATTACTTGCGGTAAGTGCATTAATGGTAAGGAGATTCAGCGATGGCGGGCAATCTATAAAGATAAAATCGTAAGACTCCCTTATCTCTTCTAGCGCCTTCTTTAGCCTAAAATCCCTGCCTATGACACCGACAAGCTCAACCTCTGCGCCAGTTAAATCGAGATTAGATGGTGCGATAAAGAGGTTTGTAACCTGCGTAGGTATTATGATCTCTGAGAATTGTTTTTGGCTTATAAGAATATGGTATATACTCTGAGTAACCTTACTTTTGTCTATACCTATGCCGCTAGTAGCATTGCCTTGTGGGTCAGCATCTACAAGCAAGATCTTTTTGCCTGTAAGTGCCAAATAGGTGGCTAGATTTATTGCTGTAGTAGTCTTCCCTACCCCGCCTTTTTGGTTGCAGATAGATATCGTCTTAGGCATTTAGGTGTTCCACGTGGAACATTTTCCTGATTTGCTGGTGTTTTTAGTATAGTATATACTAAATATGGTGATGCGTCAAGTAGGAGTATTACTTTATTACTATTATTCTAACTTTGGTCTGGGCAGCCCCTTTCATTCCAAAAAGGCCCTTTCTTTCCTCTGAAAGGACTTGGACCCTTACCCTCTTCTTAGATACGCCCAGACTCTTCAAAGCTGCGTTTATAGCCTCTTTTGTGCTCTTGCCTTGCGCTTCTACTGTATCTCCGATTTTAATCATATCTTTTTCTCTTATAGAACCTATCTACTTGGTGCCCTTTTTATGTGATACTGGTGTGC
>JABMRJ010000149.1 GCA_013202745.1 Candidatus Omnitrophota bacterium | reverse complement strand
TGACAAATCGTCAAATATAATGTAGACTTATAATACAGAGGAGGTAGGAATAATGAAGATAGGTGGCAGAGTACGGCAATTGAGGCAAGAAAGCGGCTTAACGCTCGAAGAACTGTCAAATAAAAGCGGTATAGCCCTTGCTTCCCTAAGCAGGATGGAAAACGACAAGATGGTAGGTACGCTCGAGTCCCACATGAAGATATGTAAGGCTATAGGCATTACCTTATCAAAGCTTTATACAGGCCTCGAGAGAGAGAAGAAAGACATAGATCTCCATAAGGGAAAGCAGGACGCTGAGGTATTCGTCCATAATAAGACGTCGTCGTCTGAGCTCCTTACATCTAAGGTACTAGATAAGAAGATGATGCCCATTATGCTGAAGATCAAGCCAAATGGCGCAACAACCAAGGAAGAGAACAAGATCGGCACAGAAAAGTTCATATATGTACTGGATGGAGAGCTCGAAATCGAGATAGGAAACGAGAAATACAGCCTTTCAAAGGATGATTCGTTGTATTTCAACGCCTCTCTCCCCCATACATTCAGGAACACAGGCAAGACCGAAGTACGCTGCATATGCACTGCCACACCCCCTGTTCTTTAGCAAAAAAACGGTAAAAACTTTTGCTATAGTTATAAAAGGTGGATAAAAGCATTTAATAATAGGAGCTACAACGAGTTGCATTAAAAAGGAGGTTATTAATGAAGAAAAGGGTACTTATCTGCGACGACGAGGAAGGCGTAAGGGAATCTTTAAACCTTATACTTGAAAAAGACTATGATGTCGCTTTCGCCACAAATGGTGACGAAGCAGTCAAGTATATCAAGAATAATCCGACAGATCTAATAATACTCGATATCAAGATGCCCAAGACAAATGGCATTGAGGCGCTACGTGAGATTAAAAAGGAGAGGCCCAATATAGGCGTGGTCATAGCAACCGGCTACCAAAGCGCAGAAATAGCAGAAGAGACCATAAAACTCGGAGCATCCGACTATATAACAAAGCCTTTTGATAGGAAGAACGTACTAGAAATTATTAAGAACTGCTTAAAGTAAATCTAACCTTAACTACGGTCCCTCTATTTAGATCGCTATCAATGGCAATTTTCCCATCGTTATTGTCAATTATTTGATGAACCACAAATAAGCCAAGCCCTGTACCTTTTTCTTTTGTTGTATAGAATGGGTCAAATATATGTTTAATTTTATCTTTTGGTATCCCCGCTCCGTCATCATGCACAGATATCTCTAGTTCGTTATTTACGTCCTGCGTCTTAACTGTCAGATTTCCGCCTTTCTGCATTGCTTCTACGCAATTTAAAACAATATTTATAAAAACTTGTTTTATTTGATTGTCATCACACATAATAACTGAATTAGATGAGTTATATTCTTTATGAAGCTTTATTTTCTTGCTAATTAACGTACTGTTATATAAATCTAGGACGTAATCTAATATTAGGTGCATATCACGCTTTTCTGTCTTTATTTTTTCAGCACGCGAATAACCTAATAATTGGTTTATGATACTCGTTATTTTGTCTATTTCTTTTGGAACAATAGACTTAAACTTCTTCCTGAATTCTGGATCGTTATCTTTATCATCGAGATACTCTATAAATGTCTTTATGCTTGTTAAGGGGTTTTTTATCTCATGAGCCATGCCCGCTGCTAGAGCAGCAACTGATTTAAGGCGCTCGGATCTTTCAAGCTCAGTACCGAGAAGCTCTTTTTCCCTCTCTATTTGGTCTATTGTTCCTTTGAAGAAGTACTTGTCTAAAGCATATTGTATTTTGTTTTTTAGTGGGATAAACATTATTGCAAATAACGCTATAATAGCTATCGTTAAAGTAACGGACTTATATCCAATTGCGATACAGAAAAATCGTTCTAATAGGTAGATAACAATTATATAGATGATTGTAATAATTGAGATTAAACCTGAGTAAACTAGTGTCTTCTTTATAATCACTTCTATATCCATAAGAGAGTGTCGTAGCATCGCATATGTTGCTATTGCAACATAGATAGAAATTGCAAAGTTGCCCCAAGGATATAAATCGATGCCAAACATCGGCAAAAAGTTCATACTACCGCCAGAGAATCCTATAGCCATAGCTAGAAAAAGATAGAGACCTTGATTTCGTTTGTTACCTTTTGCTTTTTTGCAAAACCTGAATAGTTCGATATGGCCCCAAAGGACTAGTATGACCCATATGATGACAAAACTTACAAAGAAAGGCTGGTTTGCAATTGGGTAGTATATTGAATCAAAAATAAATCTCAAATCTTTAACAAAGCTATCTGTTGTATTAAGAAAGAAAAATAAGAAGCCTTGAAGGTACGCAAAAGATATTACTTTTCGTCGCTCGAGTTGGCAAAAACTGCTAACAACGTGGTAAAAAAGAATTGGAATAAAAATTACGCCTGCAAATCCGCATCTCCATCCTATGAATGCAATTGTTTCGGTGCCAGCTTGACCTGTTAATATTGTGCCAACGCCCCAAATTCCAACTGATACATTGAATAAAGCCCATAATCGATGTGCCTTGGTTTTCCCATAAATAATGATGAGTAGGACAAGAATCGAGCAAGTCACAACAAGGATTATGCCGGATATTGAATATGGATTCAACGTAATGTTCATTATTAATATCCTTTTAAAGGATTATATAACGACACCTTTTTTGTAGGCCCTGAGGAAGGCTTCGGCTATTTCGGGGTCAAATTGCTTGCCTGCTTGTTTTTCAATCTCTTTGACTGCTGCAATTGCTTTCTTCTTCTTTCTATATGGGCGGTCAGTAGTCATAGCATCAAACGTATCTGCTACTGATATAATGCGAGCCATCAAATGTATCTCATCTCCTTTTAATCCGGCAGGATAACCACTCCCGTCGTGCTTCTCCTGGTGGTGTTTTACTGCCCATATTATGTCACCAAGCTCTCTAATAGGTTGAAGTATAGCTGCTCCAATAGCCGGGTGTTTCATAATAATCTGCTGCTCACTTCTTGTAAGAAGTCTTCTTTTGTTTAGTATGTTATCCCTAATACCTATCTTCCCTATATCATGTAATAGCGCTGCAATATGAAGATCTTCTTTAAACTTCTCGAAATTATTGATCTCTTTCTTTTCATTAAGTTCATCCGCTATACATAGTGAATAATGCGTAACTCTTTCTGTGTGCCCTGATGTATAAGGATCTCTTGCATCAATTGCCGCGGCAAGAGCTATTGAGGTGTGAATAAACAGCCTGTGTTCTCTCTCATAAAGCATGGCTACTTCTTTCACTTTATCCTGTAAGTTTTCTATGAGCTGTGCGTTTGTTATGGCCATTGCTGCATCATTTGCAAGAGTAACAAAGAAGCCTAATTCCTCGCTATCAAACTTCTTACCTGAGGTTTTGGGTCCAAGTATCAAGATGCCAAGCAGTTTTCTCTTAAAATACGCAGGTATACAAATATTGGCATTTAGAAGCTCCATCTCCTTGCGAATTTGATTAATCTTTTCTTTAAGCTCCTGATGTTTTTTTAGTAATTCCTTATCCTTTAATACGATTTTCAAATTGTCAGCCGTTAATACTCCTCTTTCATCAAAAAGAAATGACTTCTTCTCGGAAAAAATACTTACAAGAGGATTAACCTGTGGTATTCTAATATATCCTATAGGGATCTTGTGGCCGATATCTCCCTTAGAATCTATCAATACATAAGATCTTTTATTATCCCTATATAACAAAACACCTGCATGGTTTACGCCTACTTGTTCAGTAATGACACGGACTATCATCTTTATAAGCCGCTCTGGTTTTTTAAAGCGTATCATGCTACGAGAAGCGTTTTCGATAACCTGACGGTAATCAATCTTCTTCCTGGATTTAAGTCTGCCTGAAGGCATGAAATGGGGCCTTTCCTGCATATGGTTTACTAAATGCCCATGCAGGATTTCCCAGGTATGTAATTCTTTAGAGTTGTCTATATTCTCTACCATCTCTTTTACTCTTTGGTTACATTCGGTTTTAGCTTAGTAACAGCATCGTTCACTGCCTTGACCAAGTCGTTTAGCACAAGCGGCTTAGTTATATAGCCGTCTGCCCCGTATTTCTTGGCATCCTCTACCCTTTCAATATCCTCAACACATGTCACCATTATAACCCTATTATTAGGCCTGGCCTCTTTCATCCTGCGTAGCGTCTCTACCCCATCGATGCCTGGCATTCTTATATCTTGCAGCACTATAAGTGGGTCTTGCGTTTTGCTTATTTGGAGGGCATCTTCTCCATTTAAGGCACAAAATACTTGAAAACCTCTTAAACCGAAGAAGTTACTGACAAAGTCACATACATCCCTCTCATCATCAACTACTAATATCTTCATCATAATTTGCCCTCCCGCATAGCCTTACTAACAGCCTCTTCCAATTCCTTGAATGAAGTTATAGGCTTCTCAAAATAGGCGTAAAGACCTTGATTCATCAACTTTTTCTGTATCTGCCCTTCATCTTTAAATGCAGTTATCATAATAGTCTTTGCCCGTGGATGAATACGCTTTATCTGCTGCAGTATAGTATCTCCATCTATCCCCGGCAATTTTAGGTCTATTAAAACTACGCCTGGCTTTTCCTTCTCTATAAGCTCTAAACCAATTACTCCACGTAGAGCCGTATGCACTTCATAACCGCGGAGTCCAAAATAATTCTTTATCATAGCTACAAAGTCTGGTTCATCATCGATAGTTACAATTTTTTTCTTTTTTGTTTTATTCATCTTACCACCGCTTTCGCTACCGGGAACTCAAGCATAAAAGTAGTCCCCTCACCAGCCTTACTTTTTACAGTAATAGTTCCCTTGTTTTTTTGAACTATCTGCCTTACGATAAAAAGTCCTAAGCCAGTGCCCTTGCCTGGGGCCTTTGTGGTATAAAATGGGTTGAATATCTGCTCGAGCTTATCTTCTGGTATCCCATGACCTGTATCAGTTATATCTATTGATAGCTTACTGTCTTTTTGTCTAGTCTTTACTGTAACCTTGCCATTTTCATCAATAGCCTGTGCTGCATTTCTGATGAGATTAAAGAGTATTTCCTGTATCTGTTTGTGATCAGCTGCTATAGTAGGAGTGTCTGTAGGTATGTCCTTAACCATCTCTATCTTGCCTAACATTAAATCGTGGCCTATTAAAGCTATTACCTCATCTACCTGCTCTGCAACATTAACACTTTCGGCAGAATGCCCTTTACCTGGCTTAGCAAAGCTTGAGAGTTTTTTAGTAATCGCAGTGGCTCTATCCGTCTCCTTTATAACCTTCTCCATTATCCTCATAGCTTCAAACATTTGCTCATCCTGAGATCTATTTTTATATAGGCCATCACGGGCATTCAAAAGAAAGACTTCACATTGACCACGTGCAATACCGAGTGGATTACATATCTCATGGTTTATGCCAGCAGCTAAAGTACCTATAACTGCCATCTTCTCACGCTGCGCTGCTTCTGCCTGAGTTTTTCCAAGTTCATCGAACATCTCTGCATTGTTAATGGCTATAGAGAGCGCTCTTGCCAACGTCGTTAATATAGTCATGTCATCTTGCGTATAATCTTCGTCGGACTTCTTCTTACCCAAGGTAAGGATACCAATCATCTCCTCGTGGATTACTAAAGGTATGGCTAATACTAACTTTAGTTTATTCATATCTTGCAGTATTTTATCCGGCAGCACTGAATCTTTTCCCTGGTCCTTTATAGATAGAAATAGCTTTGTCCTGTCTAGAAATGTTACAAGTGTGCTATCCATGCCAAATACTGTACTCTTGCCCCTAATTCCTGCTGAAGCTACTAACTCAAAGCGGTCTTTTGCCTTATTGAGTAATAGCACTCCACAGCTTTCTATTTTTATGACGCTTGATAACTTATCTACGGTTATATTTACCAATCTGTTTATATCTAGAACTGACAAAACTTCTGTCGAAAAAGTCTTTAGAAGCTCTCTGTAATCGTATTTCTTTTGGAATAGGTATTTATCCGTAGCTTGTGTAAGCAAGTTTTCTAATGGCCTTAACATCAACACTATAATCACAATACTTGGAATTAAAGAGGCCCACCTATTACCTCCTGTGATATGTTCGAATGCCACTTGACCGAGAAATGCAAAGCTTGCAAATATAGCATAGGCAGATACAAAAAGACCCGCAAATATAAGAGTCTTCTTAATAATTACTTCAATACCCATCAGCTGATGCTTTACTATGGCATAAGCGTTAATTATAACGTATATAAAGATCGTTATAAACCCAAGTGGTAAATATTTAATATTATACCAGGGAATCCAATCTCCTGCCGTAAATGCTGTTATAAAGAAGGCTATAAATAAATATTTGACCTGTTGTAATCGCCTATCTGATATAGTCGATTTGTTAGTCCTATAATAAATATATAAATTATAAACGCAATAATTAAAAATTGAAAGGAAAAAAGCTAAATATAAAGGTAGTAAGACGCCAGCTTTTGGATAATATCCCCAGTCGAATACCAGAAGCCCTGATGCAATAAAATCGGTATTAAATAGTAGTATAACAAACGCTGTACCTATTGCATAAAAAATATGCAACAAGAGTGCTCTCATTTTTGTTTTTATTTCTAGAAATTCAGATAAAAAATGATAGAAAAATACTGGAACAAAAATAACTCCTGCAAAACCAAACTTCATAAAGGTCATTGCCTTGGAATAACTTGTAGTGATATACATCATACTATAGCAAAACAACCATAAGAAAGTTGCAGAATCTATGAGAAACATCGTACGGTTTACAAGCGACTTCTTATTATGGAATAATATAAATATACCTATTGAAAGAGTGGCTAAAGAAACGCTACATACACTTATAGAGAAAATAATATTCATTTAACACCTCTTGAATCTTTTAATATAAGCTTAGCTACTTTTCTGCCAGAAAAAGATACCATAGGAATGCCTCCTTGCCCTGGCTCCATTGTGCTCCACTGTCCCCCTATGTACAGGTTTTTGAAAATTTTTCTTTGAGGAATTATTTTAGGATCGTTTTGTATTGGTATAGAAGCCCATCCTTTAATTGCACCTCTGCAATTAAATGTGTACCTGTACAAGTCTGTCGGAGTTATCGTTACCTTGTGTTCTATATTACTAGAAAGGTTCTTAAAAATACTCCCAGCCTTGATTATCAATTCCTCAGTAATGGTTTTTGAGTTTTTCTCCCAGAAAACATTATCCTTAAAAGGAGCTGGCCTATATATTGCAATTTGATTAAGGGAATTAGAACAACTCGATGAGGATAAATAACATAAGAAATAATCACTATTATCACATTGCTCTTTGTTTTCTATGTTTTCATAACATTTGATAACATCATAATTTGGGCAATACCAAATATTTCTAGATTTATATTTTTCAATACAGCCATCGACAGGTCTATTTAATCCCAAAAACACAATAACCGCTGATGAAGTTATAGATAAATTGCTAATACTATTTTTAAATGAGGTGTCTACACTATCTTTATCCAAGAGATTTAAAAAAAGATTTTTTGCATCGCAACACGCTATTAGGTATTTAGTTTTAACTGTTTTCCCGTTAGAAAGTGTTACGCTACTAATTTCAGTTCTATCCTTAGCGGTATTCACTTTAACTACTTGCGCATTAAGCAACAGCTTGCCTCTATTCTTTATTAATTCATCTGCTAACATTTCTGGCAGTTTTTCAGCACCACCAGCAATTGAGCAATTATCGCTGAATATTGTCTCCCTATAATAAAGGATGGCGGAAAAGGCAGAAATCTTACTTGGCAAAATTCCGAAAATTCCACATGGTATCATAAATAATTTTTTAATTTTCTCGCATGAAAAAAATGAATCCAATAATTCACCAAACGTCTTATTCTTATAGCTTAAATATAGTTCTAAAGGCTTGCTTGAAACAATAAGCTTATAAAACGCATCTATGGCTATTTCTTCTTTAAAAAACATTTTTTTCAGCTTACTAAGCACTTCGTGCCCTGTCGTGTCAAAAGCAAAAATACCATCTTCTGTAACAATACTATTTGAAAATCTTTCCTTAAAAAATGTGAGTTTACTGCTTAAGTTAAGCTCGTTGTGATAGACCTTATCTAATGTGCTATTTCTATTACCACCTATCATTGTTGTAGTAAGATTAAATTTATATTTTTTTCCTTCTATACATGAGCAATATCCACCCACCTTACTATTCTTTTCAATTACTAAAACATCCATGCCCGCCTTGGCAAGATAACAACTACAAACAAGGCCGGAGATTCCACCTCCAATAATTACTGCTTCATAATGATTTTTTAATTTATTCATATTTTTTTAACACCACACATGCGTTATTACCGCCAAATGCTAAAGAGTTATTTAAAGCAACTTTTACGTTTTTCTTAATCATAAAGTTTGGTACGCAATTTATAGCAAAACAATCAGGATCGTTTTCATCATGGTTAATAGTAGGTGGTATAATATTATGTTTAATTGTTAAGGCTGTTGCTATAGCTTCAATCGCACTAGCCGCGCCCATTGTATGACCTAGCATTGATTTAATCGAGCTGATAGGGATTTTTGTAACATTGCCTGCAAATACTTCCCTTATAGCAGAACACTCTATCTTATCATTTGTGGGTGTGCCAGTTCCGTGAGCACAAATATAGTCTACTTCGTCATTACTTACCTTGGCATTCCTTAGCGCTCTTCTTATTGCGGAAGTAACGCCAGTAACTGTTGGAGTAGTCATATGGTATGCGTCGCAGCTTAAGCCGTAACCCAAAATTTCTGCATATATTGGTGCCATCCTGCTAAGTGCATGCTCTAGTTCTTCGATTAGCAATACACCTGCTCCTTCACCTATCATCATGCCTTTTCTATTTCTATCAAAAGGCCTACAAACATCATTAGACATAGCAAATAAACGACTAAATCCGGTAAATGTTATCCTTGAAAAAGGATCTGCTCCACCTGCAAGCATCGCAGTAATTTTACCAGTCCTAATCAAATCGTAGGAGTAGCCAATGGAATAATTACCTGCCGCACACGCAGTTGTAAGCACATAATTTGGACCATCTATTTTAAGATAATATCCAACGTGATCAGATAACGAATTTCCAGGATATTTAACGATATTAGTTGCCCAAACATCTTCTTCACCGTTGGATGTCCAATGCCTGTCTATCTGTTCCAATGATTGAATATCTGCCATGGTTGTACCTATAACTACTCCGATTTTGCCTTTCTTTATTTTACTAATACTTAGCCTTGCATCTTCAAGTGCCATTTTAGACGCTGCAACTACAAACTGCGATGCTCTTCCCATTTCTTTTATATTTTTGCGAGTAATAAAATTTAAAGGGTTGAAATCCTTTACCTCTCCACCCTTATGATTATCATATTTAGATGTGTCAAACGTTGTAACATTGCTAATCCCTGACTTACCTGCGATAATATTCTTCCAGAATGCGTCTCTGCCTATGCCAACAGAAGACACAACACCTAAACCTGTAATAACAACGCGTCTATTATTCATGTCCGTACCTTGAATGAAAATTCTCCAGTTGCGATTTTCTTATCATCAACAAATGTTGATACCTTGACTATCCCAGAACCTTCTATTATCTTCACAGGAACTGCCTCAATATTCATTTGATCGCCAGGAATTACGGGATGTAAAAAACGTGTTTTTGCACTTGCTAAATAAAATATAGGGGCTGCTTTTTCGTCATAAAATAAAAAAATGGCCGTTTGCGCCATTGCTTCTGCAATTAAAACTCCTGGCATAATTTTGATCTCTGGAAAATGACCTTCAAAAAAAGGTTCATCACATGTTACGTTCTTAACACTTAGCACTTTTTCATTCTTTTTGAGACTAATGATTTTATCAACCATTAGAAAAGGGTATCTTTGATGTAGAAATTTTGCTATCTGTCCATTATTTAATTTCATATTACCTCATAAAACGATTAACAACTTCTATAACCTGGCTTAAATTTGCCATTTTTGTAAGATTTTCTTCTGGTATTTTCAGTTTATATCTCTTTTCTAAAGCTGCTAGAATCTCCAAGGCCATCATTGAATCCATGCCTAAGTCTTCTACAAAACTTGCCTCTGGCGTAACTTTTGCTATATCTGTTTCAACAATTTCTGCTATAAGTGCTGTAATTTCTTTTTCTAAAACATTTTTTTGGATCTTTGGCATAACGTCTTCGCCCCCCTTTTTTTCTATTTCATTCCCTACATAGCCAGACCACCATCTATTAAAATTACCTGACCTGTTATATACCTAGAACGATTTGAAGCAAGAAACGCTGTTAATCTTGCAACTTCTTTAGCTGTTCCAAATCTCTTCAAGGGTATTCTCTTGATAAGCTCATCTCTATGCAGATCCTTTAGACCCTTCATCATATCTGTATCTACGTAGCCTGGTGCAATTGCATTAACTCTGATATTATAAGAACCAACTTCTTTTGCCAATGCTTTTGTTAAACCTATAATACCTGCCTTGCTCGCTGAATAATTTACTTGCCTAGAAGCTCCTTTAACACCTGCAACAGAAGTTATATTTATAATATTCCCATGTTTTTGTTTCATAAACCCAGTTATTGCCGTCCTGACTACATTAAAAGCACCTGACAAATTTGTTAATATTACATCTTCCCAATCTTGTTCCTCCATCAGTATTAGTGCCTTGTCCCTTATAATACCTGCATTATTGACTACTATATCTAACCCGCCTAATTCTTCTTTAATATTTTCTATCATTTTTTTGACGTCAACGAGTCGTTTTACATCTGCTTTGAAAATTAAAGCTTTTCTTCCCATGGATTCTACTTCCTGTTTAACAGCCTCTGCAGCATCCTTGCTTTTTAAGTAATTAAAAGCAACATCTGCGCCCATTGATGCAAGCTCCAGCACAATCGCCTTCCCGATTCCTCTAGAACCTCCAGTGACAATTGCTATTTTATTTTGCAGCAAAATTAACACCTTCCTTTTTTCTTATGGCGTTTCTCTTTATGCATTTTATATCTTCTTTTGAAAAAATTTTGTAACCACAAAAAAAGTCGGCCACGCTAAAACCATGCTTTCTCTCTATCTCAAACATTTCTGCAATCTTTTGCTCTGTTATATTACCCCTTCCTATAGAATAATTTTCAAACTTTCCTTCAAGCGCAAGCAGCATGCCTTCTGATAAGCATCCAAAAATACTTTTTGGAGGCATTGCTTTTTTTGCCTTTCCCTTTATATTCACTTCAAATGGGGGTTTTGATAAACCTCCTTCAAAAACTAACACATCATCTCGCATATTAACAATTTCTTTCGCAATATTTGCGGGAATAGCCACGTCACATATAATGGTACCTGGTTTTATGTCTTCCGGCTTAATAAGCACGCTTACAGCACTTGTTACTGTGAGAATTATATCAGCTTCTCTAACAGCATCTCTTGTGTATTTAAATACTTCAACCTGACATGTTCCTTGACGCTTTATATTATCAGCAAAAATATTCAATTTTCTTTCGTTCCTGGCCGCGATGTTTATTTTTCTAACTTTTCTAGAAAATATTTTTGTGCAAATAGAACCTATATCCCCTGTGGCACCAATAATAGCAATGATTGCTTGTTTTAAATCTAGATCCATCTCTTTTGATGCCTTTTCTATGCCTTCAATAGCTAAACATGCAGTATAAGTATTGCCGCTCGTCACGGCAATGCTTGAATGCCTGGATATAACCTCACCTTCATTGCCAACAATTGAAGTAAAGCCACCCAATATAGCCATTTCGGCACCCATTTTTTCAGCTAGTTCAACAGCCTGAATTACCTTTTTTATTACGTCTTCTTCTTTGAGAAAAGCAACTTGCTGTGGTAGAAGTGGGCATATAATTGTCCATCCTGAAGCAGTGGCTCCCGTCTTGGACATAAGTTTTTTAAAGGAACAATACTTGTAGGGAGGTAATCTCAAAAGTATTTTGTATAACATTGCCCTGGGTAGCAATTTAGCAAACCAACCCCAAAACCCTAATAAAATATATAGATGATTTAGGTCTACAGGATGACCAATAAAAGCAAATTTTTTGTGATTGCTTTTATTCATTGATGCCTCCAATAACTAACACAGCATTATTTCCAGTCGGCGAAAAAGTATCGATTAATAGCTTGTTCATATCTGTTAAATCTGCTTTGGATGCAACATAATTGAGATCGCATCTTTTATCTACTTGCTCATAATTTATTGTAGGTGCTACAAACTCCTCCTCTATCATACCCACGCTTGCCGCTAAAGACATGGCTCCGGATGCTGAGAAGCATTCACCTATCATGGACTTGATTGAGCTTATGGGTATGGAACTTGATTTAGAGTTGAATACGTTTTTAATTGCTCTCGTCTCCATAACGTCACAATCTAATGTGGAGTTTGCGCTTGCACATATATAGTCTATTGAGTCTGGTGCAAGCTTTGCATCTTCAAGCGCATACTGGATTGAGTCTGTAGCCCCTGTTGCCTTGGGGTTGTATATGTTCTTGCTCTTTACATCAAAGGAGGTGCCGTAACCGAGGATTTCGGCATATATCTTAGCTCCTCTCTTCTTTGCATGCTCCAGTTCCTCTAATATAAGGATAGCTGAGCCTTCGCCCATAACTATACCGTTTCTCCTCTTATCAAAGGGGCAGTTAACCTCTTCTTTGCCTGGTCTTGAGCCCGCCAGGTGGCCTATTTTGTGGAAGCCTTTATATGTCTGCTCACAAAGCTCTTCTACGCCACCGGCAAGAACTACCTTATAGTCATCGTAATTCTTAATCATATTGACCGCGTAGCTTATGGCATCTGTGCTGGATGTAAAACCCGTTGAGATGGTGGTGTTGAACCCCTTAATATTGAACCTTATAGATATCTGGCTTGCAGGTGAATTTATGACCGTGTTAGGGAAGAGTGCCGGATTGACGGCTCTTGGGCCTTCCCTTAGGGACTCCTTATCGAATTCGCTTATTGACCACACGCTGCC
>JABMRJ010000148.1 GCA_013202745.1 Candidatus Omnitrophota bacterium | reverse complement strand
TCGCGCATGCCGGCTATAACCAACCCTAACTGCTCTCCTTCAAATTCTAAGCCATATCTCCCCCAACCAACCGGATAATCTGCATGTCTAAACCTTTTCATCATTTCGTATTCTAGCTTGGCCCGTTCCGCGGTCAGGCCGCCTTTAGGGGTATTCCCGCGCCGGACTTCCACAAAATCGCCTTCTGCTGTTATCCCCAGCCGAGCATAGCCTTGTCCCGTATAGGGTGGCACTTTACCATCAACTATCCTTGGTCTGACCCCTTTAAATCGCAAGGACCGAATCAGAACTCTTCTCCCCTCAGCCCCTACCTCCACTGGCTTTTCTAAATCCAAATAAATTGTCCGTCCTTCTTTTTCTTCTCCCACTTCACGAGCAGCTATGTAGGCCCTACCTTCTGAGTCCCCAATGAATTTATCAAGCTCATCCTGATCCCCAAGATGGCCTTTGAGTATCTGTTGAATAAGCCCTTTATCCTTGGGGTTCAATTGGTCATAAAACCCTTCTTCTATATAATATGTTTTGCTTTTGGCAAGACGGGTAACATTTTCGGAATGGAGAATACCCTGGGCTTTTTGTCGAACCTCTTCTACCATAGCCAGGGCTTGCCGGCCAAAATGTTCCATGGCTCCCATCTGTTCACATATTGTATCAGCTTCAATATTTAATGAGTCCTCTCCCAAAGCCCCTATGGATAGTTCCTTAATCATGCTTCCCAATAGGTTAGGATTTAGGTGCGGGGCGACAGGGGTATTTTCCACTGCAGTGGTAATCGGTGTTTCCGCTTTTACCTCTCTAAGTCTTTCTCGAACATAGGCTGGTGAGGTCCAATCGAGGTCTTCCTTATCACTTCCACCTTTGGCTATATTCTTTGCATAGGTCATGAATTGGACGGTGAGGGGTACTAATACTGCATCGGCAGCAGCCATATAATCAATAAGTAGTTCCAATTTTTCCTCTCGGCTTAGTTTATTTGGAAGCCTCTTTAATAAACCATCAACCAGGTTAGAGGACCTAAACCCTTCTATAACCTCATCGAATACTTTCCCGGCAGATCCTCTTGCGGTATTATCTAAATACTCTGTAGTAAAGATGATCTCTCTTATCCTTTGAATACTGGCCTCTACAAATCCTCCTTCGAGGATGAGGCCTCTGGCTCCCTCTGTATAATAGTTATCTAGGATCATCCCATAGGTAACCACACTCCTAAGGAAGGTTATCATCCCGTCAATCCTTTTTCCTCTTATATCAGGATCTGTAATCCTGGCTATCCGCTCCTCTAATTCAATTTCAGTGTCAAAGAAGAGATACCGGCCATTCTCTATATCCCCCCTGATCCTCTCCAGGCGTTTCTCAATTCCATGGAGAGAAGCATTAGATAGACTATCGGCATCATTCAATATCTCAGAGATGTAATTCGAAAATTCCCTTGAACCTCTCTCTAACTCTATGACCCCTTTAATAAAACCATGTTCGGCTATGGCCTTGGCAATCTCCCGGATATCCTCTACTTGAAAACCTGCCTCGCTAAGCCGGACATATTTACCCTCTAGAATTATCCCGGCGCTATTATTTTGATGCCTCTCCTTTTCTCCATCATATTGCCCAATTTTATAATTTCCTATATCGTGGAGGAGTGCTGCAGCAATGAGGTTGCGCATGAAGCGTGCATCTTCTGTCTTCCCTTCCCTTCTAGCAATCTCTATAGCCAGATATACGACATTTAGGGTGTGAAGTAATCCTGCGGCAGCGTCTTTCTGGAATTTCTCTTTGAGTTCACTGTGCATAGTACCCAATACTTCATTCATCACTGTTGCGTATTCTTTAGGGATAGCGGCGAGGATCTCTCTCGCAATTTCCCCCATCCTATCTTCTTCCAGGTTAGGCAAAATGAAATCTGCCAGCTTTACATTTTCCTGCGCATAATCGACCGCGCGGCCTTCTCCTTCATCAAAGGTTGCTTCGGCGCGTTCGAGTGCCTGCTGCCTATCCATCATGAGGCGTCTATAACTTGGCTTGTCCGTATCTCTCTCTTCTATTTCTGTAGTCGCAAGGCCAAGCGATTTTAAGGGCTCTATGCCTCGCTTGCCTAATTCTCTTAAAAATTTAAGCTCTGCCTTTAGGCCTTCTATATGCTGGAGTTCGCCCCAGCCTGTTATGCCCTCTCTTTCATGTCTCTGCCGTTCTTTTGAGGCCGCTTGCTCGTGTGCGATAGCCATGGCTATTTCTACAGGGGTATGCGTCCTTACATACTCTTCTGATATGATAGCGTTCTCTCCTATCCTTGTTACATTGGTAGTGGTGATATTGCCTTTATCGTCTCTGAATATAAGCTGCCCGTCTGGTGTTGCTACGCCTGATTCGTCTCCTGCTACTATGATTCCTATATCTTCATCCTCGCCCATCATGCCTGTATCCCTTAGCAGTTGGAGCGCCTCTTCTACCTTTGTATCATCTACATCTCCCTGAAGATTATTATCTCCGCTCTCCATTATGGCGCCCAGAAGTCTGTTTCTGTCATGGACGGTTATGGGGGTGCCTTCTTGGGAGTAGTCACTAAGACCTCGAGAAAGTCTTGCTTGCTTGAATGCCGCGGAATATAGTGAGATTTCTTTTGATTCGGCAGATCTTCTGTAGCTTTCAGTAACATCCAAGTTTGTAAGAAGTTCTGTTAATTCCCTTATAAAATCATCTCCATAGGCCGGCCTGGTTTCCCATATGCCCTTGTCCGCTGAAATACTCCTGATCACAGGCTCTAAATATTCTCTGCCATCTCTCTGGTCAAACGATATCAGAAATCTGCTTATAGGGCTTACGTCTGCAATACCTCCGCTATAATCTAATCCGGATGCAAAAGGATCCTGGCCTGCTGGGTGGGAATGCCCGGATGAGAACTCTATGTCAGCTTTTCCAATGATACGTAAGATATCATACTCTAAAGCTGCGGGTTGTGCCCCCGTGCCTGTCGCTGGTGTTATAACCACTATATTCTTATTCATGCCCGTCACTCGATATACATCTATGCTTATCTCGTAACCGGGTTGATTCTCCTTATACCATCTATATATATTCTCTGCAGTCTCGCTCGGGTCTTCATTGATATCTACTATGTAACCTTTAAGTAGGCCTTCGGCTGGCGCATCGCAGTGCTTATCTAATATATCTTTAGATGACAAAGAGAAGGCTCTTAAGAAGAGTTCTAATAGATGCGGATATGCCTCTATGATGGCTCCTATTTCAGCTACATACCTCTCTTTACTGTCCAGCGCGCTGGTTATTTCATATGCATCGGTTAAGGCGGTGGCCTTTTCATAGACACCCAATGTGCTCTCAATATGTCTATTGAGCACTTTTTCTGTATTCGATACATAGTTATTGGCCCATACATGGACGGCTATCCCAAGTATCAAAGAAGTTATAATTGTAATGGGCGATATCCCAAATATAAGCGGCAGGACGGCAGCGCCTGATGCAATGGTAGGCATGGCAATTCTATAATAGATCCCGAGCATGCCGGCAGCCGGAGGCGCATTTGCCCAAAAGATATGGGCAATTATAAATAGCACCCTGACTAAGGCGTACAACCATACATGACCTGAAAGCAATGCTAAAGCTATAAGCCCTTCTTCTAATAAAGGTACTATCCAATTTTCAATTGTGTCATTGCTTATCCCGGTCCATCCAAAGAGCCTTGTTGCAATCTGTGTCATCCATGTAAGCGCGCCTTTGCCGGGTAATGGCGGAGGTCGTAAGATAAAGTCTGGGGGCAGCAGTTTCTCTGAATCTGAAAGCCCCAGGCGCGTATTTAATCCTTTTACAAATTCGTCAAATTCCTTTCCTTCAGTAAGCCCGCCTCTACCAATTTCGAGCGAGATTGCAGTAATTTCTTCAAAACTGCTAACTCTTCTATCAGGCGAAGACCCAAGATACCTATGTATCCTTTCTACAAGCGCTATACCGTCATGAGCTGACTTAATTATCCATGTCCCATCTTTAAAAACATATTCTGGTTGCGGAGTTGCATTCCTATAATCAATAATTGCGCCCTTCCACCCCATTAATTCCAAAAATATCCTGGTATACATATCTGAAACGGCTTCTGTATATGCCCTGCCTTGAAGTGAGAGTCGTCCATAAATCTTAAAACACTCTATAGAAGATACGATATTATGACCTAATTCGTGGGCCAAAGCTGTAAAAAGGTCTACTCCGATTCCGTATTCCTTCATTCGTATTGACGCGTAACTTCCAGAGCGATTCATTTGAAAGTACCCTGTTACAAGAGAGGGCTGGTCTTCATCAAAAATGACTTTTGTCATTATGTCTTCTGCAATTCCTTCTTCTAGATGGCCAATCTGTGCATCTGGGTCTCCTGTCAATACAAAACATGTTGCCAGCCAATACGACTTTGATACTTCATTTAACCATATAGAATCGTCCCCCCATAATTCTTTCAGAAGAATATTTTTTCTTACCTCTAGTAAATTTCTTGATAATTCCGGTGCCATTTTCTTTCTATAATCTGGGGTAACAAAGCCAAGGGCATAGAGGCGTAATTCAAGTGGGAGGCTTTTGTCTTTTGCCACACCTCTCCATATATCCTCGTATACATTTTCTTTTACAAGGCTCATATCAAGGCTTAATCCGTATTTTCTGTTCATATATAGCATGAAATTCCTTATAAGCCATTTGGATATATTGACATCTTTGTTTCTGCGTGCGATACGCACAAGGACATTGAGCACTTCTATTCTTTCGGTCATGCTAGGCGTAACAGAAGGAAGTCTTCCTTCGGCAATATCTTCCAATGCTTCTATAT
>JABMRJ010000147.1 GCA_013202745.1 Candidatus Omnitrophota bacterium | reverse complement strand
CGTATCCACCTCTGCTGGCGTATCCACCTCTGCTGGCGTATCCGCCTCTGCTGACGTATCCACCTCTGCTGGCGTATCCACCTCTGCTGGCGTATCCGCCTCTGCTGGTGTTCCTTGGGCTGGTGTTTCTGTTGTTTGGGCCGCCTCTGCTGCTGCATCCCCTGGCTTATCCACTCCTGGTTCGTATGTATAACCTTTCTCACCATCTCGTCTGTAATATGTAAAACCACCATCTGAAAATTCTACTATTATAAAGTCGAGTCCATTGTCACGATAATCGGTGATAGTTCGGCCCTTCTCTTTTGCTTCGGCCTCTGCTGCTTCTCGGACTGGTTGGTAAAAATCAGGTATAGGTACAGTCTCATCAATATGCATATTATTATCTAATGTTTGAGTTTTTAATTCTAGGGCCGCCATTGCTGCTGCATGAGCCCCCGGTATATCTTCAGGGGTCGTACTTACTTCAGCTTCAGTAGCAGCCGTATTTATTGGGTCACCCTCACGAGGATACTGAGAATATCCATTGACTGCAAGGGCAAGAGACAAAACTGCGGCGAGAATTAAAATCTTAGGTATGATTAGCTTCATTTTACTACCCCCTGTTGTTTTAAAAACTTTTTAAAAATGTTAAGATACATATCAAAAAAAAACACTAACTGCCCTGATGCTTAAAGTATATCACATCGACGTAAAAATGCAATGGCTATAACTACCTTTTGTTTAACTAACTTATGACGAGATACTGCAATTAATTCTGCTTAAAGAGTTCAATACAATATCGGCGTCTTTAAGATAATGTCTGGATAGGGAGGTTTCGACCGCTATTACCTTTATATTAGCCCTTTTAGCCGCTAATATGCCATTGGGGGCATTCTCTATGACTATGGCCTCGCTGGGGGCTATCTTGAGCTTCTTTAGGGCCTTCTTATACGGTTCTGGGTGAGGCTTACCATGCCTTACTTCATCACTCGGCACTATGGCATCGAAGAGATTATACAGGCGTTTTGGGAGGATCCTCTTGACCTCTTTTCGGGGGGTACCTGTAACGAGGGCCAATTTGTACCCCTTCTTCTTAAGGCACCTTATAAGTTCCGGGGCGTCCTTGAATAGGCGCACTTTGAGCATATTCTTGAAGACATTCTCTCTATGCTTGAAGACTGCCCGCTTGATCTGAGCCGTTATCTTGAAGCCATTCTTTCGCATTATATCGTAAAATGTCTTATCCCACTTCTCCCCTTCTCTTAAATATATCTCTTTTTTTGAGACATTGATACCGAACTTTTTGAAGGTCTTCTGCCACGCGCTTGCGTGAAAAGGCATGGTATCTACTATGACGCCATCTAGGTCAAAAATGACCGCTTTTAGGCCGGAAATAATGTTTTTCATGGGCTTGATTTTTGGGTTCTTTTGAGGTATACTATATTTTGAGGGTGGTACACAGTACCTGTTCCCGGTTGGGATCAAAGGCTTATGCCTAATGCGACTGTGTCCATCCTCTTATTATTTATGCCTGTTCTTCCTTCTTCAGGAGTTTCTTCCACGCGCTGTCTACATATTCCTGCATCTTGCTTATCTCTTCAGCCTTCAGGTGGCTGAACCTACCCTGTAACTGCAGGTACTCTGTAACAGGCCTTTTTGAGGAGGGCTTTTTTACAATATACCTATCTTCTACCACTTCATATAAAGGGAAGATGCATGTCTCAAACGCGAGCCGCCCCAGCTTGATAGTTTTTTCAGATGAATATTTCCATCCTACAGGACATGGCGCCAGGATCTGTATATATTTGGGGCCCCTTATATCCCTTGCCTTCTTTAGCTTCTCTATAAAATCCTCTGGGTATGCAATATTGGCGGTTGCGGCATATGGTATTGTATGGGCCACCATTATCTCTACCATATTCTTCTTTGGCAGGGTCTTGAAACTCTTCCCTGGAGTAGTAGTAGTCCAGGCACCATAGGGAGTTGAAGAGCTCCTCTGTATGCCCGTATTCATATAGGCCTCGTTATCATAGCATACATATATGAAGTCATCTCCCCTTTCAACCGCTCCTGAAAGGGCCTGTATGCCTATATCTGCGGTACCTCCATCCCCTGCCCACGCAAGGACATTCACTTTATGCTTATTCTTTATCTGTAAGCCAGCCAATACGCCCGATGCAGTAGATGCGGCCGTCTCAAATGCTGTATGGAACATAGGCACGCCTATGGATGAATAAGGAAACGGGCCGTCAATAATAGACCAGCAGCAGGCGGGAATGACGACAATCGTCTCTCTTCCCAGGGCCTTTAATGCATACCTCATAGCCAATGTTGCGCCGCAGCCTTGGCATGCCAGGTGTCCCGGAGACATTATCTCACCCTGTGGTATGGTATATTTTAACCCTTTAGGCCTATCCATCTTATATCCTGTTTACTCTTGGTCTCTTTTATATCATCAGCTATTTTAATAAAATCATCTATGATTACGTCTCTGCCGCCCAATCCTGCGATATACCCGTAGACAGCGGGTGAGTCCTTTTCATTACAGAGGGCCGACTTTACCTCCTGGTAGAATATGCCTTCACTTCCAAAGGATATATTCCTGTCTATAACGCCTATTCTCTTTACATTCTTTACCGCGTTTTTAATATGCTTTTTAGGAAACGGCCGGAAGACCCTTATCCTTATGAGGCCTATCTTTTCGCCTCTTTCGCGCAGGATATCGATCGCCTCTTTGGCGGTAGAAGATATCGAGCCCGATACAATAAGTAATCTATCGGCACCCTTGGTCCTGTATTCTTCTATAAGGCCATATCCCCTGCCAAACAGCTTTTTGAATTCACGGTCCTGGTCTTCTATTACATCCAAGGCCTCGTCCATTGCGCTTTGTATCTTATACCTCAATTCATAATACAAGCCGGGACCGGTAAGTCCTCCGAAGGTGTGGGGTGTCTTAATGTCTAATTTATATTCAGGGTTGTATGCAGGCAGATATCTATCGACTAATTCCTGGGGAGGTATCTCTACAGGCTCAGATGTATGTGAGAGTATGAAGGCCTCGAGCATAACCATACCGGGTAGCTTTACTCTTTCACAAACCTTGTATGCCTGGATTATAGTATCCAGGACCTCCTGATTATTTTCACAGTAAAATTGAAGCCACCCTGTGTCTCTCTGCGCAAGGCTGTCTGTCTGATCACTCCATACATTCCACGGCGGGCCCATAGCCCTGTTTACATTGGCCATAACTACAGGGAGCCTCGCGTTTGCGGCCCAGTGGAGCATCTCGTGCATCAATGCAAGTCCTTGTGAAGAGGTAGCAGTAAATGACCTAGCCCCTACTGCGGATGCGCCTATACACGCAGCCATAGCAGAATGCTCTGACTCTACTTTGATAAATTTTGCCTTTAGCTGACCGTCTGCTACCATGCTTGAGAGCTTCTCTACCACCTCTGTCTGAGGTGTAATAGGATAGGCGGCTATCACCTCTGCCCGGGATAACTTGGCGCCGTATGAAACCGTATGGTTACCTGTTATAACAATCTTCATTTCTTCTCATCCTCAGAGACAATAGCGCCCTTCGGGCATACTTCTATACAGATGGCGCAGCCTTTACAATAATCATAATCTATAACAGGCTTTCCGTCTACCATAGATATGCAGGGCTCCGGACAGAATTTCCAACACAAAAGGCAAGAAATACACTTATCTTTTTGCACAACCGGCCTTATAGAGCGCCAGCTGCCTGTCTTATTGTATAGAGTATCCGTCAATGACACTGCGCACAAAGGCATATCATTATGGTTTTTAAATTCTATGGTCTTTGCCCCTTGACCGGTCAGTTTCTTCTTTTTAGAATTTGACTTTTTCATACGCCTCTTTTGCTGCGGCTATATTCTCTTCTCTTTTCATAGGAACCCTCTCTTTAATAGCCGCTAATACAGAATCAAGAGTTACTATATTAGTAAATTTAGCGAATGCGCCTAATATTGCCGTGTTCACAATGGGTGCTGTTTTACTTCCAAGGCCTAATCTTGTCGCAATGTCAGACGCATTGACAGTCGCTATCTTAAAATTCTTTTTAAAAGAAAATGCATCCGGGTCCCAATCTGAGTTTATAAGTATGAGGCCTTCTTTTTTTAGCCCATCTACTATATTTGTTGCTTCTACTAATGACGGTTCTAAGACTACTATACAATCCGGTTTGTAGATATAGTGTCTGATACGTATATACTTATCGTCTATCCTGGTAAATGCAGTTACAGGCGCACCCCGTCTCTCTACGCCGAAATAAGGAAACGACTGGATACTCTTGCCCTCTCTGAAGGCAGCCTCAGCCAATATCCCTGACGCTATTACAGACCCCTGCCCTCCCCTGCCGTGAAATCTTACCTCTATCATAAGACTGCCTTTGTCTCGCGGGCTATCATGAGCTCTTCGTCCGTAGGGACTACAAGCACCTTTACCCGTGAATTCGGTTTCGATATAATTAAAGATTTTGCGTTATTCTTCTTTCTATCTATCTTAACACCTAAGAAATCGAGATTCTTGCAGACGGCACTCCTTGTGGGCGGGTGATTCTCGCCGATACCTGCGGTAAATACTATCGCATCCACGCCGTTCATGACCGCAGCAAATGCCCCAATGTATCTATGTATCCTGTGTATAAATATCGCGAATGCAAGTCCGGCCCTCTTATTCCCTCTTCTCAGGGCCTTATATATATCGCGCATATCACTGCTAAGGCCAGAGACCCCTAAGAGGCCGCTCTTGTTATTTAAGAACTTATCTATCTCTCGCCTGCTCATACCCTTCTTCTCCATGAGATAGAGTATGATGATGGGATCTATATCTCCGGATCTTGTGCCCATAACGAGCCCTTCAAGAGGAGTGAAACCCATGCTGGTATCTACGGGCTTTCCATGCATTGTAGCAGTGATGCTGCATCCATTCCCTAAATGGCAGGTTATAATCTTGAGTTTGCTAAAAGGTTTTTTTAGCGCCTCTCTTGCCTTAAGGGCTACATACTTATGGGATGTTCCGTGAAAACCGTATCTTCTTATGCCGTCTTTTTTGTAAAGATCATATG
>JABMRJ010000146.1 GCA_013202745.1 Candidatus Omnitrophota bacterium | reverse complement strand
TTAAAATCATGATGAAGGATATCGAAGGGCCGATTCTATTAGATATAGCCCCGTTTGCCTATTCAGCCGCGCTTTATGTAAGAGGATATGAGGCCGCAGGGCATATTATAGAGAATCTTATACATAAGAATGCGTTGCTACTCTCATACAAAGATTTTAGAAGCTTGATGCAGTCTTTCCATAAGCGGCGTGAGGAGTGTAAGAGGTTAAGCGAGGAAGATGAAACGGCTGCGGATTTTATGCTTAAGGATTTAGGTCGTGAAGCCGATTATACGCATACATTCTTTAAGCTCCTGCTCCCTGAAGTTATGAGGGCTTACGCAAAGAGGTTTTTGCTGGAGACCGATATAGATATAAGGACCGCACTTAATCTTTTGCGGGAGATAGTTACAGGAAGATCTGGCACGGAAAAAGACGAATGGGTCGATTTATTATGGAATATATACCTCGATGCGGAAAATACAAGCGAAGAGAACAAGCACTTCCTTGAGATTCTATTAACGGAGTTTAAAGAGCATTATGAGATAGAAACCGAAGAAACGCTCTGGAAGATATACCATATCTTTAAGGAGAGAGATATAAACAGGACCTATAAGGCCATCGATCTCTTATTGCGGCTTAAGATTAAGAAAGAGGATAGTAATACATTATTTATGCTTATGGAGGCCGCTTATTATAAAAAAGAAGTGGTGGCCGCCTTCTGCCTCTTAAATACCGCGCTTTATGGGACAGAAGAAGAGTATCTACACAGAGGGGTCCGGGAAGATGCAGGACCGGTGGTTGATTGCCTGGGCCCTGAATTGCGCAATATCTATTATTATCTCTTAAGGACGGAGGAGGCGAGAAAGAGTGGCGGCGCATTGAGAAGCGACGCCGCCAATAGGATACTATTTTATACTACGACGCTTGATAATTTTGGCTCATACCCTGGATCGAAGGGATATACGTGGTTTTCCGCTTTAAGGAACCGCACACATCAGCGTCCCAGCCGGCAAGATCTTACGGTAGTAAGGACGGCGTTATATTTTTGGAAGGAGTTGGATGATGATATCTTAGGCGGGACAGGGGCCGAGCTTATTACCCGCATGAAAGAAGTATTTAGCGAGGAGAAGAGAGGGAGTTATTCATCATTGATTAATAGGATGCTTGAGCGGCTCCATTCAAGCGGGGAGATCAGCGCCCTGGAGGGCGGCTCTTTCCTTGATGAGATCCTTAATATTCCTGAAGATAGGGTTATAGAGGTATTAAGGGAGTCCAACCCCAACGCCGATGAGACAGACCTTGAGAAGATGGAGTATATGATAAGGCTCTATTATGCGCTTAATGAATATTATGGTGTAGTCGGCGCAACCATAATACCAAAGATCAAAGGCATTGTTGGGGAAGATGAGTATGGGCGGGAAGTTATAAGGGGAAATATGGCGCGGCTTGTTGAATTTATGAAGGAGGATTACAGCCGGCTTATATCAGTTATAGATACGGATAATTACCGGCAGATACTCTCTGCGGTAGCATCATGCCGCACGGCCATAAGGCACCGCCTCCTTTTTGAAAACGCAGATGATATGGAAAAGGCGGAATTGATGGACCTCGATCATAATATATTTCTATTAGGAAAACATATGATAGAGCGCGCATTCGGGGATATACAAAATTGCGAAAGCCCGGAGGATCTTAAGAGTTATGTAGGATTACTCGTATCCATGGGCAAGTTTATGCTCGCATCAGGCCTCGGCGGGGTGGATTTTGAGCAGTTTATCTATGAGCTTGAGCGCGGAAGGATTAAGTATTCGCAGCTCCATGACCTGACCCGTGCCTTAAGGACAGAGGTCCATAAGGTAACGCGTAAGATAAATGAAAATATGCGGTTTGCGGCGGAACATATATGGGAGAACGCAGTATTTTATAAATTTACTGAGGAGTGGCAGGGTAGATTAAAGACCGAGAAGAAGAAGGACAAATGGGGCAATGATGTGAATGTGGTTACTGAAGAAGACGGGAGAGAGGCAGAGGGTTATATTATAGACAACCTTATCAGGGATACAGGGATAACCCTATTTGACGATGCACTAACCAGGTTTAATGATATCCTGCAGGCCCAGCTTACGCCGGATGATGATGGATACATATCTGAAGGAGAAGAACCCCATGAGGTTATCCTTGATGATCAGTTCTTCAGATTCGGCCAGCCGGAGGTGATACCGCGCGAACCTCTCCTTTCTATGTGGAGCAAGAAGGGGCTTAACCTTGTTAAGATGACACAGGAGGACTTTCCTGTTCCACCCGGTGTTATATTAAGCGCGGGCCTTATTACGCGCCCGCATATATTTAAATCAGAGCCGTTTAAGAAGAAGACCGAAGAGGAGATAGAGCTTATCAGGAAATATTCCAAGTATCCGGACCTCAAGCTCTTACTCTATGCGCGGAGCGGCTCTGCATTTATGCTACCGGGCCTTTTGGTGACTATACCTAATTTAGGCATGAACGATAAAGAGGCCGGAGAGCTGGCCGCACTTACCGGTGATGTATGGTTTGCCTATGATACCTATGCTGAATTTATCCGGGCCTATGCCATACATATACTGGGTATCCCGGAAGAGTATTTTCAAGAGGTCTTGAATATCTATGAGAAAGACAGCCTTTCCGGCGATCAGATGAAGAAGGTATGCCAGCGGTATAAAGAGATCGTGGCTCTGCACGGTAAGGGCCAGATGATACCTGAGACGATGATAGATCAGGTGATGATGGCCGTTGATTGCGTCTATGCCTCCTGGGATTCGGAAGATGCCCGGGAATATCGCGCCCGGCACAGGATTTCGCAGGAATGGGGGACAGTCGTTATACTGCAGAAAGGCGTATTCGGGAACCTCAATCCCACCCAGGAAGGCCGGATATCAGGGACAGGCGTGGCCTCACTCAGGATGCTTCCGGACGGCCGCGAGGTTGTCCAGGGTAAGTTCAGGTTCAGGTCCATAGGGGATCAGCTGATGAGCCGCGCAGACCAGAATTACGTGCTATTGAGTAATTCCGAGAGGGTATTGGAAGGCGAGCAGACCCTTGAAGAGCTGCAGCCCGAGGTCTATAAGGAGATATTACATTATGCCCATGAATTAAGGACGGTCTTTGGCAATAACCAGATGTTTGAATTTACCGTAGAGCTTAATAAGGCCTGGATTACGCAGACAAACGACGACTTGGTAAAGGATGATTATCCCGAGTTTGTAGATTCTCCCGATAATAAGCCGATAGCGCGCGGCCATGGCGTAAGCGGCGGCGCGCTTCGCGGATGGGCGGCGAACTCGTTTGAATCGGCTGAGAAGCTGTTGGAGAGATACAATGCCGAAAACCCCCAGGATGTTGACGGGGTAATCCTCTTTCTTGACAGGGTTAACCCTGAGATGATAAACCGCATACCAAAGGGCGTGCATATAATAGCGCGCATAATATCGGTCCATGCCGAAACACTTGCGCAGAAGTACGGCATCACCACCGTCTATGGCATTTCTGATATGAGATTTGAGGGTGATGAAGGCGTCTGGTATATCGGCAGCCACAAGATGGAAGACGGCACAACCATCAGCATGGACGGCCACGAGAACCAGCTGATTTACCACAACAGCGGGAAGATATATTTGGGCAGCCTCCCTATCGCAGGCGTTGCGGATGGCCGCATCGAGATTGAGCGCCGTACCCCGCGCGCCCTGGACAGAATAAGGGAGTTAAGAGAAGAAGAGCAGGCAATGGCGATAGCTGAAAAGGCAGCAGGGATTACGCTTTTTGAGAGAGAGATCTTAGCACAGTTTGAAAAATATATAAGAGGCGAGATTAGGAGAGACCGGATAACCCGCTATCTTGTGAATTACCGCGGGATATTAGATAAGATCGCCCGCCACTGCGAAAGTTTAGATTTCGAGCTCTATGGAGAAAAGTTTAAAGGGGCCCTGACCCAGAGATTGGCTGAATGGGGCGTATCATTCGAACTATTCATGAACCTAAAGAGAAATTATCATCCAAGGGGAGAGGCCCACCGAAAGATACTTGAGAATATTGACTCCAGGCTTAATTATGAGCCGCCCAAAGAAGTGCTGCCGACCGAGATCACCGCGTATGATAAAAAGGGAAATGAAGTAATTATAAAAGGGTACGAACTTCTAAATGGAGAATATAAGATAAGAGATTACTTTATTATCCATCCTCCGAAACGGGATATTAAGCTCGTCTCTTTCGATTTTGACGGTGTATTAGAGCGTATGCTTAATTCTTATGATGATATGCTCGAGCTTTTCAAGACGCTTAGGTCTTTGGGCTTAAAGATAGCGATTACTGCCAGCCGCCCCGGTATTCTAAACTGGTTCCATTATAATCCCGAGCTTAAAGAGTATGTTGATTATTGTTATGAAGACCCCCTTTGGGGAACGTACCTCGGCCGTTATGTTGAAGAATTGGGATTGGAGCCGGGCCAGATTATGCATTTCGGCAATTCCTGGAATTATGGGTTATCTTTTGAAGGGAGCCACGTAGCCGGATTGCATGAGGGCGGCTTTGTAACTGTAATGGTCGACGATAAAAAGGTATTACGCACAGGAGATATTATGAAAAAGAGAGTAGATGCGGTAATGCTTGATATGTCAACCGGAGGAGTCCTCGACTTAGTGAAGCATTGGATTAATCTCCCGGAAGACGATACTGAGGTACCCCCAATTGGACTGTCCCCCAAAATGCCCAAAGAGCCCGTCTCGGAACAGGTCGTGGCAGATGCTGAGTTTACCATGGCGCTATTGCTGGATATACTTCACAGCAAGCTTCCCAACGGCGCGAGGAGATATGAGGTAAGGTATGACGAAGGGAGATTATCTAATGATCCTCTGGAAAGATTGCCTGGTGCGGAGGATAAGAAGACTCAATGCAGCGTTGTAGAGGAGTATATAAGGATCTTAAAGAGCATGGCTACAAGAGAAGAGTATGTAAAAGCGGTTCCCTTTAATAGTAATACTCATCCGGAATTAGCGGGTAAGCCTGTTATCTCCATAGTATGCACAGTCGACGGAAAAGATGTAGGGGCGGGACATATACAAGTTCCAGAAGACCGGGCCCACCTTTTAAAGGTTGCGGGTGCAATGAATATGGCATTGGCATTGGCATGTATACCCAGGACTCCTATAGAACGTATCTATGAGCAATACAGCAACTACATAACCTTCTTGTGCAAACAATACGAAGCTATGACGGGCAAGAAGTTCACCGATTTGCAGGATGTAATAATAGGGGAAAGGATAATCAGGCTGGATCTACCGGATATAATCAAAGAAGATATGGATCTGTACAACAGAAGGGCGATAGAAATCCTTTCGGCGGTATAAAGATGGATATGGACAGAGAAGCCAAGAAGATAAGATTCGCGTCATTCAGGCACAGTATGCTGTGCAAGGTAGTGGCATGCCTGCTTACTTTAATCTTTACATTCGAAAACGCCACTTACGGTTATGAGCAAAGGCCGAAATATGAGAGTAGATCAAACCTCCGCACCGTCAGGGATATAGAATCACTCTGCCCCGCACGCATGGCAGCCATTAGCGGTTTTCAAACTATAGTTGCGGATGGTATCGAACCGGCCGAAAATCTACTAAGATTAAGCCAAGCCCCTGCCATACGCTTCCCATCGGGAAAATATCTTGTTTGGGAAGAGACGAGAAGAGAGAGAGACACCTTTTCAGAAGCCAAAGAGAATGCTTTAGAATTATCAGAGGTGCTCCGCGCTTTAATATCCGAAGGCAAATGGCCCCACGAGGTGTTTAAGCCTATCACATCCACGCCGGCTGCTGTGGTTGATAGCAAAAGAGTTGATGAAATATCCCCGGCTGCACCTGCCGCAAATGAAACCGAAAAGCAGCAAGCTGTAGCACCTGATACTGTAACGAGTTCTGATGAAGGGGAACGTCCCCAACTGAAAGAAGACGGCACTTCTAAAAAAGGTGAGCCAAAACCGGATGAATTTGACTTGGGCCGTCCGGGGGATGATATCGCCTGGCGCGAAGCGGAAGCGGCCCAAAAAGCGGCCAAAGATGAGATTTCATTTGTGGGAAAGATATTTAAGGTTATTTCTTGTTACTTCGAAGAGCATAAGCTGGCGATGGTCTTTGCGACAGCGACCTTGAAAGCGATGGGCTGCGTGACTGTAGGCTTGGTTGCACAACTCACAGGTTCCTTGCAGCTTATATTCTGGGTCTATTTTGCGGATCTCCTATGGGCATTCCTGGTATTTATGCCGCTGCTCGGGACTTATAAGATAAGGGGCGGCAATGTATTCACCGTGTATAGAGAGGCATATGTGACCTGGAAGAGATTAAATGGGTTGCATAAGTTGTGTCTTGTCGTCTTCAGCACCGTTGCATTAGTGGCTTCCTGCGGCTTCTATTATGTCCTGCCCCATGTAACTCCATCGATGATGCTGGTCCTTGTGCAGTTGAATCTACTTACGGGGCTTCCCTTAACATATAAGCTCTTAAACGAAAAGAGCGGCTGGAAGAGGAAGGGTGCCGGGATTACAGTGCTCGCCTCGTCAATCCTGCTTATGATCTTTACGGAGTGGTTGGTCAATCCCGCATTTTTCAGTAATTTATCATGGATAGGATGGGGAGCCTTAGTCGGCGCTCTATGGGGGATACCGGGAGTTTTAATACGGAAGATCTTTAAAGATGCCCAGACAGAGGATGGAGATGGAAGGCTCTTATATGGGGAAGATACAGAGAGGGTCTTATCATTCTTACCTATGGTAATCATCGGATTCAATTATTTAACTACAGCGGGCCTCTTGTTTATAATAATAAAGTGCTCGGGAATCTCTTTGCTTACATTTAACGGAATGTCCATATTCAATCCTTTCATAGCTTCAGCGATAGGAATCGCCGCCTTCTTCTTTGTAACCGTCTGGTTTTTCAGCTGGAAGCTCTCCAGGATGGTCAAATATGACCTTTCCAAGATCGGCCCCGGCGTCTCTTCGACATCCATGATCGCTACATTGATGAGCGCCCTAAGCGGCGGAAGCCCATTTGCTTCTCCATATTCTCTGATAGCGCCCGTAGGCGTTATCGCCGGCTCTTATATCGCCGCATCCGGCGGAAATGCGGACGATAGAGAAGAATCTGCCGAATTAATCCCCGGTTCGCCCATGCCGAATATACCCGAGATAGTGCGGGAGGCGCTTACGAATAATCCCGGCATCTCTTTTGGGACTTTGATAGAAGAGGTGAAAAAGGATTTGCCGGTACCTTTGGGCAGTACCATGGAGGATGTATATCCTGATCTTGAATCCAGAGTGATAGAATGCTTGGATGAGGATGATATTGGGGTGTCCCCAACTGGACCGTCCCCAAAGGGATCAGCGGCGTATTGTTTTAAGAGTTTGGGTTCGGCGCCGAAGACTATTAGCGAGCTGGCTAATTATTCGGGAAGGGCAGAGAGTACCATAAGAGAGACTATCAGGACCCTTATAAAATTGAATCTAGTAAGAAAGATGGGAAATAAATATGGGCTCAATAATAGAATACCCGGACTTAAAAATCCTAAAGCGCAAGATGAGATCTATAAATATTTAAGCAGGCTTCCTCATAGATGGAGGATATACGCCTTCCAGCGGCCATATATCAAAGGTCGGATAACAAAAATAATTAAGAAATATTCTGAAATAGAGAAAGGAATAAAGAAACTAAAGCAGAGGCTCATAAAGAGATTTTATCTGGATGATAAAAAGGAAATTGCTCAAATAAATAAGATTATCGACCAATGGGTGGATGCTTATGGAGCAGATAGTGTCCTTGAACTTGGCGGCCTTGATTTAAAACTTTTGAAGGTTTTGATATTTGAGAGAAAAGTTAGAAACCTTTTACATAAATTCGGCATGAGAACATTCTTGAGAATTGCCCGGCTTAAGGTTAAAGATGCCGAAGAAGTTATGTCAAATGTGGCTGTGTTTACCAGTCCTAAGAGTTCAAGACAGCTTCTTTTTTATGTAAGAGCCTTTGCCAAGATAAATTCTTACCTAGGGAATTATTTAATGGCTCGAAGAGAGAAGCATGTACCCATTTTCAGGCATATAATTGCTAAGCATGGCATTGGTGTTCTGGTAAGGCTTGTTGAGACGGTTGGTTATAAGGTATTCTATTTCTTTGAATATCGGTTAGATGGATATGATACGGTGCGTAATGAGGAGATGATGGAATTTCTTGATAGGATTAAGGATTCAAAGAAAGATGTTTTAGATCTTATAAGAATTCTAGAATTTATTAAAGAACCATATAGTGGAAGGAAAATAAGGGACTCCCTCATATTTGTAACGAATGCCTTCATGGATAATTTACTACATCTTTTGAAAGGTAGCAGGCCAGGGGAGGTTCTGAAGTTTCTAAAAGCTATGGGTAGTAAAGAGGCCGGCATCTTTTTAAGCCGTATGCATGATTATCTCAAAGGGCTTATAGAAGAACACGGGATAGAACCTATTACGGAAATAGCCAGAGCAGCAGGAAAGGATGGAGCCGGATGGCATCGGGCCATTTATGAGAACTTGAGAGTTGTGGTAGATGAGTTTGGTTTCCAGATACTGCCTACAATAGCCAAAAAGGCGAAAGGGTCTACAGAAGCGATGTTTAGGGGTGGGGTTCATTTAGCAATGAGGTATATCGAAAGGGATAAAAAGGACAGGAGAGAAAAGTTCCTGCGCTATGCCCTGGCCCTGGCCGGAGAAGTCCGGAAAGTTGATAATTCCAAAGCGGGAGTCATTCTCTCAGATCACGCGGGAATATTTGAAAAGATGGTTGTACGTAAGGGTAAGAACCCTGCTGAATTAGAAGTAGAACTCTCAGAATGGGCCAGGTTCCTGGTAAAAATGACGGTAGGGGCAGATGAATATCGTGAGGGAATTTATCTTTTAAAAATATCTTTGGTATTACCTCTTATAGAACGTTTTGGTAAAGAGCCGTTTCTTAAAATTGCCAGGACTTATCCCGGGAAAGCAGGTGATATATTAAATGGAATTTATATATTGAGCGAATTTATTAAAACAAAGGAGGATATCTCTTATTATGCTGAGAAGGTGGATAAAATCGAGGGTGGAGTGTCCAAGCCGGGTGCTATAGACGCGCTGGGTCATGTTTTACCGTTAATTAGAAAGTTTGGTATAGACCGGGTGATAGAGATATCCCGGGTGGTAAAAGGTTATACCCGTGCCGTCTTTAAAGAGATTTTACCGGCAATAATGGATTTGATAGAGGACGAGGAAGATTTCGATAAGTTGATTGTTGTCTTAAAAGCTTTGAAAAGAGACTTGAAGAAAAGGCTGTACACAGTTTTTATTTCTGGCATTCCTCAGATAAGTTGTTTCCTCAAATCTATAGAAGATTTAGAAGATTATAGACCTGCCTTGGTAAAGATAGTGAGGGTTTCAAATGACAATGCGATATATGTCATTATTAGAAGTATAGGTTTATTTGAGGAGAGGATTCATTCAAAAGAAGACCTTTTAAATCATATTTTACCTGTGGCGAGGATTGCAGAATATAGTAGAGATTATGCAGATACAATATTTGATGAGCACCTTCCCTATATGATTGGGGTGGAACCGGATGCAGTCCATAAGATATGCGCGTTAATTGACAATAAGATACCGGAAGACTCTGCTCCCGATGTTAGCAGTCGTTATGCCCAGTCTATCGTTCTATCGATCGCTGTCTTGAGTAGTCTTGGAATAAATGGTTTTGGTATGGTTGAATATCTGCTTAAGAAAAAGAGATCTTTTGCCTTATCGGAACTGGCAGAGTACATATATATAACTCCTCGATATTTAAATGGACACTTGAAGGATACAGCCGGCTTCATTAATAGCCTTCCGGACTCAAATGCAAAATTTGAGCTTACCAGAATGGTTTTAAAACGAATAGAGATGTTTCGTTGTAGAGATCGTGAGCCAGAAGCCACGTCATCAGAGACGAAAAAGTTCTTTAAGGGATTAAATACAGTTGCCCGGTTGGAAGGTGATGAGATTTTAATGAATCTGTTGAAGTTGAATTTAGATAAGATGAATGGAGCCATTGATGAGCTTCCTTTAAAGAAACGGGATTTAGAACGTTTAAAGAGATTTATAAGGACCGGAGGTCTCCGTAAAGCCTATAAGGGAATTATTGAGGCAGCTTTAAATGATAAACCGGATTTCAAAAAAATATGGAGTCTTATAGAAGCATATAACAGAAAAGTTAAAGCTTTGATAGATAGTATTAAGAGACGACCTGAAGTAAAAGTTCTTTATGAAAAGATTGATGATTTAAATCGTGAGATGGGCAATCTAAGAAGAGATATCCAGACAGCTAAGAGGGGAGGCCATATAAGGAAGGCAGGTAAGTTAGGGAAGAATTTAGAAAAGGTTCTTGGAGAACTTAGGCAGTTATACAAGGCAGCCAAAGGTATAGATAAAATTAGAAACCTTTTAAGTGTACCATTTCAGAGCCTGATCAATAAACAGAGGACCGAAACTAACCTGGAAGAATATAAGGAGGATTTAAGAAAGATAATGACAGATGCAAAGATCCAAATTATCCGGATGTTTATGATCCGGATAAGAAACCGCATCTATGAAGCAATACTGGGCAAACCGATTTTTAAGGAAATTGAAGGTAGCTACATGCTGGATAGAGTAGCCAGCATCTGTTACGGTATGATGTTATCGGGAGAAGTTACCGGTAGAAGGTTGGCCGATCTGCTTAAACTTTACATCGAGGGAGAAACTCCGGATAAGATAAGAAGGTACGTATATACAGAGGATGTGAAGAAGAAGTTGGAGGAAGCAGGATATAATCCATCCCCGTTTATAGAGGGATGTTCAATGAAATATGATGCATCGACTGCTTCGGATTTCATTTTAAGAAAAGAAGAAAGATTGAGGAATCATATTATTGAGTTACAGGGGCATATAAGAGGACTTGGCCTGGATGTTAAGGAGCTGGATATTTCTCAAGATCCACAATCTATATATAAAATGCTGATAGAGCAATTAAGAGAAAAGCAAGTTGATTTGGCTGCTTTAGAAAGTATGTTAAACGATATTAAGATACATCTGGATGCAATCAAGAGTATTCAGGCCGAAACTCAGAAGAAAGGGGAGGCAGAACAGGTGGAATTTTATATTAGCCTTGATCCTGTTGAAGAGATGTATATGGGAGTAGGATTTGCTTCTTGTTTGGATATAGAACGCGAGGTAGCTGAGAGTCCTTTAGGGGTAGGACTCTCCTGGGATAAATTAGTAGCTTATGTGAAAAATGAAAAAGGAAATAGGATTGCCAGACGCCTTTTAGTTATAACTGATAAGGGTATTGTAGTATTTAACCAACATTTCAATACCCAGTTAGATCTGGATTACGGATGGGTTAAGTTCCTCCAGAAATTGGCAGATGAAACCGGTAAGGATGTGATAGTGCCAAGGAGGGAGAAGGTTTCCAGTTCTTTTAAGAAAGTTTTAGACAGATCCGGCATAGAAACGGTTAGGAACCTTAGATGTAAAATTCTGCAGCGTGAATATGCTTCTTATCTGTATGATGATCTGGGAATCAGAAAGGATTATACCCTTGTTATAGGATCAGGGTATAGGATTACACCGAAGCCAGTCAAAAAAGAAAAGAAACCTGTTTTACCAAAGAAGGCTGAACAGAAAGAGAGTTATAGATTCTTAACTGACCCCATCTACAGAGCAGCTTTAGCGAATTCCATGTCTTCACTTATAGTAAAGGCTCATGATTTAGGAATAAAAACAGTGCTGGCTTGCGGAATAAGCGCCCAGCCTGCCTGCCAATTCTTCAGACTCTGCTGGGAAAGAATATATCCTGATGAAGAACCTCCACGGATTGAATTCATAGGAGAGGCAGCCGGCCAAGTCTCAGAAGAGCGATATGACAAAGAGGGAGTAATTTCTAAGATATCTAGTTTTGGTAAACTAGAAGCCCCTATCTTGATTCTGGACGATATCTATGCCACGGGGATGACCATGGGTTTGACAAAAAAGCTCTTAGCAGATCATTTCGAAGATAGAGAAGTTTATACCGCAGCTCTTTTTAGATTGGGAGAAATAGTGGTTGACAAACCAGATCTACCTGCTCCTGAAATAAAAGAGAATGTTTACAAACTTGGAAGCAACTGGTATCTAACCAGACTTCATACTCTGAGACCTAAAGGAACCTTAACTTATAAGGTGAGCAAAAAGAAGCTAAAACAGATTTTCGAAGAAGACCTACCCCACGACTTAGAGCTGCTTTCCCATAAAGTATACGAACGCGTAATGAGACAAACTAAACCGCCCGCCGCCGAACAGGATGAGGAGGAAAGCGATGGTCCTCAAATCCTTCCCGGCTCGCCCATGCCGAATATACCCGAGATAGTGCGGGAGGCGCTTACGAATAATCCCGGCATCTCTTTTGGGAC
>JABMRJ010000145.1 GCA_013202745.1 Candidatus Omnitrophota bacterium | reverse complement strand
TCCTGTTGCCTTTGAAGCAAGGGTCGATGAGCGCGATGTCCTTGGATTGATCTCTATTACCACAAGCCTGTCATCCTTTAAGTTATGGGCAAATTGGATATTGGTCCCGCCCACTACCCCTATGGCATCTACGATCTTATAAGAGAGGTCCTGCATGCGTTTTTGTAAAGGTTGCGGAACGGTCAGCATAGGAGCAGTGCAGAAACTATCCCCTGTATGGACGCCCATTGCATCGATATTCTCGATAAAACAGACCGTTATCTTCTGGTTCTTCTCATCTCTGACGACCTCCAGCTCAAGCTCTTCCCAGCCAATAACTGCCTCTTCCACAAGAACCTGATGAACTATGCTTACGCTGAGTCCGCGGCTTACGATGGTCCTCAATTCATCTATATTATAAGCTATTCCTCCGCCTGTCCCTCCCATAGTATAAGCGGGCCTCAAGACAACGGGATATCCTATATCCACTACTATCTTTTCTGCCTCTTCTACGGAATGGCATGGCGCGGATTTCGGCATAGGGATCCCCAGCTTATTCATGGTAGCCTTAAACGCTATGCGGTCTTCTCCGCGCTCAATCGCATCTGCCTTGACACCTATCATTTGGACATTGTACTTCTTAAGGACACCGGATTTATGGAGGCCCGATGCAAGATTGAGGCCCGTCTGCCCGCCCAGATTGGGCAAAAGGGCGTCCGGCCTCTCCTTCTCTATTATCTTCTCTACGCTCTCAATAGTAAGCGGCTCGATATAGGTCCTGTCTGCCATCTCGGGGTCTGTCATAATGGTAGCGGGATTGGAATTGACCAGCACCACTTCGTACCCTTCTTCCTTGAGGGCCTTGCAGGCCTGTGTCCCGGAATAATCAAATTCGCAGGCCTGTCCTATGATAATGGGGCCTGAACCTATAATAATAATTTTGTGAATATCCGTTCTCTTTGGCATTGTATTCTCCTTATTTATTAGGGTCTCTTCATATCTGACGCCAGCATTATAGCCTCAGCTACCTCACGCATCGTCTTGCGTGTATTCATGGCGTACTTCTGCATCTTTAGATACGCCTCTTCCTCATTCAAGCCTTCATCCTTCATCAATATACCCTTAGCGCGTTCAACCTTCTTTCTTGATTCCAGCTCTTCCTGGATAACCCTGCTCTTTACCATAAGCTCTGTATTCTCAATGGCCACTGCCGCCTGGTTTGCTACTGATGTAAGAAGATCTATTTCGGTCTCGGTAAAATCATGGGATTTGGGGAAATAACAATTAATAACACCTATCACTTTGCCCTTAACGCTCAGGGGGACGCTTAAGAGGGAACGCAGCTTTTCTTTCTTTGCAATACCTTTATACTTATATTCTTTCTCTTTTGTTATGTTCTTGACCACCATAGGGCTGTTGGTCTTGGCTACTTTCCCTGCTATACCCTCCCCGATCTTTAACGGGGGTTTCTTATTGTACTCTTCGCTAACACTCTGAGTTGCCCTGATGACAAGCTCTTTTTTCTTCTCATCTATAAGCATTAGAGAACATATATTGGACCCCATTGTCTGTGCTGTTACGGCTACGATAAGACGGAGTATATCTTCCAGGTATAGATCAGAGGCGATTGCCTTGCTTATCTTTGTCAGCGCTTTTATGTGTTCTCCATAAGGCATCTTATCCATAAAACCTCCTCAACACCCGTCGATCGCCTAACTGCACATAAGAAAAGACGTCCCCGGCCCTACTGCCTGAGAACGTCTCTGTTTTTGTTAGATACTTGCGTTGTATCAATTCTGCCCTATATATTATCTCTGATAAGTGCCAATTAGTCAAGAAAAAATATTAAAAAAATAATCGTGCCTGTAAATAATGAGCGCCTTACTCATATAAAATTGCGTCTAAATAAAATGTGCATCCGCTAAAATTATGTGCCTTGCTGGCGGTCCAGCAAAAACCGGAAGTCACGTTAGAGAGGTCTTCAGGGGAGAGGTCTATAGTATATTTCTCCCACTCGCTTGTCAGGCTTATCGGGCCGCGGCCTACATTTAAGCTATTACCTTTGCCTCCTATACGGACATTGATAACTTCTCTGCCTTCTTCGCCTCTTGCCCAGAATGTCAGTTTACCGAATCTGCTCAAGTCCCGCCCCTTCTTATCGCCCCAGTTGTTTTCTGGGTACTGCCACGAAACAGAAGCCCAGCCTGAACCCTGAGATCTCCTTGCGTTATAAGTCCACTTCTGGCAATAACTGCCTTCCTGAGGTTTCAGGGTACACTGAAGATCCACCTTGACGTCCCCGTAGTCCCCCATCCAACCGCTCGGATAAAATCCATCCGTTATTTCAAACGTGGATGGATCCTCGCAATAAGCATACCTGGCCGTTATTAATGCAGCTGACAGGATTATTACATAAAGTATCTTTTGCATATCAAACCCTAGCCCTCTTTTTAAGATTTATCTTCATCAATCAAAATCGCCTTCTGAATTTATCTTTATGGTGTAGACGTCGCTGCCATCGGCGCCGAAGGATTTAGTGTCCCCCGCTATTAAAAAGCCGTTGTCAGAGGTAGCTGTAATTGCTTTTGGGCGGTCGTCGTCATCTCCGCCGTATAACTTAGACCAATCTATATTTCCGTCCATATCTGCTTTTATTACCATGATGTCATAACCCTCTGCCCCGAAAGATTTTGTCCTTGCCGCTATCATGATACTATCGTCAGTTACTATAATTTCGCTGCAGTCATCATCAGTACTTGCCTCTCCGATCTGCTTGGACCAGACCTCCTGACCGGTAGTATCTATCTTAGCTAAAACTATATCGGATGTCCAGTCAGGTTCTTCTGAGTTGACAAGCCCTCCAAATACATAACCGCCGGAGACTTCATGTATAGAATTGGCCTGATTCCAGGCGCCTGCCGCATAGGTCTTGGTAAAGGTTTCGCATGCCGGATTCGGAGTATAACCCGGGGCATCTACCAGGCCCGCATCATCTGTCTTTATTATAAAGAGGGAGTTGCTATCCCAGCCGGTGCCTGAATAGCCTGATACTATGAAACCGCCGTCTGAGGTCTCTTTGACGGAATAACCGTTTTCAAGCCCATTGCCGCTTATCCCGTAAGTATTCGACCAGAGATTTTCACCGGTTGTACTTATCTTGGTAAGGATGACATCGTTGCCATCTCCGGATGGTATTTCCGCCTCTCCCGTAAATACATAACCGTCGGAGACTTCAATTATATCAAATGACTCATCATAGCCGTTTCCTCCATAGGTCTTTGAAAATTGAACCTCTCCGTCTGCGTTCGTCTTGATTACAAAGGAATCTGTCCCCCCGGTAATACCGGCATCGGTCTGGCCTGTCATTATAAAACCGCCGTCTGAAGTCGCCTTTGCAGAATAGCACCTGTCAAAAGAGGGACCGCCGTATGTCTTAAACCATGTATTAGGATCGTCCGGGTCCAGCACGCCATCGCTGTTTATCTTGGCAAGGAAGTAATCTTCGTTTCCATTTCCGTAAGAAGTTGTCTGGCCGGCCACAATATAATAACCGTCATCGGTCGTTTCTAAAATCGAATATGCCTTATCTATCCCGCTGCCGCCAAAGACACTCTCAAGTCCGACACTCGATTTATCATGGGTGATGCTTAAACTCTGACCGGGCCCAAGAGGCAATTCACCTTCAAACATATCGCTTCCAATATTAAAGACGCCTAAGCTTACCGGGACATCCGAAATGGCCCGTCCTAAAGACACCACGCTTGCCTCTACTAACGATGTGACATCGGTTTGGGTTGTACCGCTTATGCTCCACGTCGTGGTAGCACCTCCTCCATTGCCGCCTGAACCGATACCAAACGTCCCATCGTCAGGATTGTATGCATACTCCCTGCCTGTAGGGCCTTTGTAAACAAATTCTCCGGTCTTTTCCCATTCTGCCGTAATGCCGGTTACAACATGATCAAACAGAGGGGTTGAGGCCGAGGCATTGGATGGATAGCCTTGATCATCAAGGTTCTCTATATATTGAGGAGTCATATCGAGTATAAGCCTTCGGGTATGTTCTATATATATGCCGTCCTTTATAGAACCTACTGTATAGGCCTCCTTCTTGGCCGTTGCATCACTACGCAGATCTATAAACTTGGGTATGCTGACAGTGGCTATAATACCAAGAATGACCACAGTCATTATAAGTTCTATAAGGGTAAAGCCTCCTAAGGCCTTCCTTAAGCGATATATCATTTGCCTATCTCCCATTTTATTTTAAGCCGATACAAGCAGCCCTTATCAATATCTATCTTCCATAACGGAAAAATCGAGCTGCATTGAAAGGCGGCATTATAGCCCATCTGGGACTGCGCTATAGTCTTGACCGGAAAGTAGAAGATCCTGTCGGCCTCTTTTGCGAATCCAAGATCCATCTCCATCTCCTTATTTAGATCCCGTATCTCAAAGGATCCCGTATTGGCAACCATCCCCTTCTCATTGAGCATACCCAGCAGTCTCCCATTTGAAAAATAACGATATCTCTCAGAGTTGAGATGCGGCATGGTGAGATTGAACTCTACGCCGAAATCCGTTGTAAGCCTGCCGGATCCTTTATTTAGTATATTGTATAATACCTCTATAGTACTGTCAATTACCGTAATACTTTTAGATAATTCTACGGGGATTCCGGAAATACTGGATTTACGGCTGAGCACGATTCCTGTTTTCTTCTTATGCGCTGTATAAGGCCCGTTTGGAAAACCTCCCAGATCCTTAAATGAAACTGACCTTAATTCCTCCGCCCCTACGCCCTCTTTAAAAAAATAGTCCCTTAGGCAATATCTGGGATATCTATCATAAACAAGCCCCCCGGCAAGAAGAGGATTCTCTTCTTTGACCTTCTTATGGTACCGCTCTTTCTTACGGGAGACGGTATCTATAAGGTTCGCGCATATGGGTCTGTAATCAAGCTCCTTTAGAGCACCGCCTTCTTCCGGATCAAAGTAGGCAGAGATCTTATTATTCTCTATGATAAACTCATCTTTTCCGTCGCCGTCTATATCGAGGTTCCTCACCTTTGAGTAGCCCCTTTTTCCGTGCAGGGCATTATCTACTATATTCTCGGCCGCAATAAGGTGATTGTATATAGCGCTCCTTAAGTGGTACATATACAGTCCGCCAAAGACACCATGCCAGTAGCCGCAGTTACACTCGCCTCTATACAGTTCAACCTTTGACCAGTAAAGGTCTCTCCTTTTTCTAAATAACCCTTTTTGAAAGGAGTTGACCTTATCGCTGACATAGCGCATCTTACGGTACATATGGTCGGTCTCGGGATACATCTTTAAGAAATTGAACCACGAGCCCCCGGTCCACTCCATCATCTCTTCATAAGAGGCCTCGGGTATGAATATCTTACCAAGAGGCCTGTGGGACTTCATGTAATCACTCAATCTTACGGTCTCTATCCACTCCTTATTCCTGGAAAGCTGGTCAAAGAAGCCCTTGAGCCACCCCTTCTTATATACCAGATCATACGTACCGGGCCATTCACCGAACTTCTCGACATCATCTGCGTAGACTAAAAGGGATTCATCCCTATCCTTAGAGACCTCTTTGAAATACTTTATCGTCTCCTCCGCACCCTTAAAGGGTATGATATACCGCAGCATCTTGTCAGATGAGAATACCGCTATATTTTTTAAAGGCCCTCCGGTTGTAAAGTAACCATATGTATCCTCTTTCTTTAAACCCGCCCTCAACAGATGCGTGTCGTCAAGTATGCAGTAACTCATACCTGTCTTTAAGAGGTCTTTAAGTATGGCAGGCTGCCAGACGCGTTCCGGTATCCACATGCCTGATGGTTTGTACTTGAATTCATCACGCATGGCCTTAGACATGAGTTCTACCTGGCCCTTTATATCCCTGGAAGGTATTGCGGGGAGTATGGGTTCGTAATATGGTCCGCCCATCAGTTCTATCTGCCCTTTAGACAAGAGCCCCTTGATGAGTTCGAGTATCTCAGGCCGTTCTTTTTTAAAATAGTCTAATAGGCTTCCTGAGATATGGAGTGTTAGTTTTATATCGGGATAGTACGGCAGGTACTCTAAGAACGGCCTATAGCAGCGATCGTATACCCTGTCGAAAACTTCGGTGAAGTTTCCAACAGGCTGGTGAAAATGCAGGGCTATTGCAAATTTTACTCTACCCATCCTACTTCTCTTTTATTCTTTTATAGAGCTGGATATAGTGTTTTGCTGTCGATTCCCAGGAAAAGTCGCATCCGAGGCAGTTATCCTGCAGGGCCTTCCACGTGGCCCTATCTTTGAATGTCTTGACTGCCCGCTCCAGCGCACCCAGCATAGATTTCTGCGTTGCATCTTTAAACTTAAAGCCATTTCCCTTGCGCGACTTAGCATTGAAGTCCGTTACCGTATCCTTCAACCCGCCCGTATCCCTTACTACCGGGACAGTGGCATACTTCATACTATACATCTGGTTGAGGCCGCAGGGTTCATATCGGGATGGCATCAGAAACATATCGCACCCCGCCTCTATCTTGTGCGCAAGAGGATTATTGAATGTGACGGCTGCCCCGGCCCTGCCTTTATATCTCCCGGCCAGATCTTTAAAGAGTTTGTTGTACCTCTCGTCACCCGTCCCTAATATTACAAAATTGACGCCCATTTCGAGGATATCATCCATTGCGTTTGCTACTATATCTAGACCCTTTTGTTGGGCAAGCCTCGTTATCATACCTACGAGCGGGGCCTCTTCATTGAATGGTATGCCAAATTCCTTTAAGAGATCCTTTTTACATTCAAGCTTCGGCTTCAGATTGCCGGGTCCGTAATTTTTCGCTATATTTTTATCGGTTTCGGGATTCCATGTAGAATAATCAGCGCCGTTTACTATGCCATAGAGGTCTTTCTCCCTCGTTCTTAGTATCTTATCGAGGCCACACCCAAATTCTTTTTTAAGTACCTCCGCTGCATAACCTTCACTCACCGTATTTATGGCATCTGAGTACACTATTCCGGACTTTATGAAACTTATCTTGTCGTAGAATTCCAATCCGCTTGCTGTGAAGCACTCTTCGGGTATATCAAGCTGCGAAAGGAGACTCTTAGGAAAGAGCCCCTGGTATGCCAGATTATGTATTGAAAAGAGGGTCTTCGCGCCTTTGAGATTGGGATCTTTTTTGAAATTATACTTCAGATAGAGGGGCACGAGGCCGGTATGCCAGTCATTGAGGTGCAGTATGTCGGGCTTTCCTATATAAGGTATAGACGCGATGATCGCCCTGCTAAATAGACCGAAACGCAGATGGTTGTCCGGATGGTCGCCCGCAGGTGTGCCATAAAGGCCGTCCCTGTCAAAAAGTGAGTCATTCTTAATAAAATAAAAATTTGTTTTTTTGTATTCAAGGCAAAGAAGATCGAAGATTAAATCCTTCCCGCCTATCTTTAGCGGTATGCCGGCCTTGACCGGTTTTGGAGAATATCCATGTTCGCGGACGAGTTTATAAAAAGGGAGTATTGCGCTCGCTTTATGGCCTGCCTCATTTAATGCGATCGGCAGCGCCTCTGCAACATCGCCCAGGCCGCCTGTCTTTGCAAAGGGCGAGACCTCTGAAGAGGCCAACAAGACATTCATCTCTTGGTCTCTTTCTCTATCGCCCCTATAAGGTCATCGAATGATCTCTGGAATGCATCGACCCCATCATCCTGGATAGACTGACAAAGGCCGGTCATATCTATGCCGAGTGCCTTAAATTTCTCCAGATCATTCTTAACGCCGTCCAATCCGTCTTCTATGTTAAGCTGCGGCTCTCCGTGGTCCAGGTACGCCTCCATAGTGGCATGGGGAATGGTATTGACGGTATCCTTTGCCACCAACTCTTCTACGTACTTTATGTCCTTATATACGGGGTTCTTTGCGCTTGTGCTGGCCCAGAGCGGACGCTGTACCTCGGCGCCTTTCTTTCTTAAATCATCGAAGTTTTCAGCGCTAAAAAGATCCTTGAAGGCCTGATATACCATCCGCGTATTCGCTACAGCTGCCCTGCCCTTCAGCGCGCCTTCACCCTTCTCGTCGAGGATCTTGTCACACCTTGTATCTATCCTGCTTATAAAAACACTCGCTACGGATCTTATATCTTTTATATCTTTATTCCCTTTTACCCTCTCCCTCAAGCCATCGATATAGGCAAGCGCCGCTGGTCTGTAATGCTCTACGGAAAAGAGGAGTGTTACATTGACGCTGATCCCTTCTTTTATTAACGCCTTTACCGCCTCGTATCCCTCCCGTGTGCCGGGGACCTTGATCATGATATTTTTTCTGTTGATCCTCTTATAGACATCCCTTGCGTACTCTATCGTTTTTGCGGGATCATGGGCGTATTCCGGATAGACCTCTATGCTTACATAACCGTCTATCTTGCCTGTTGTCAAATAAACATCTTCAAGCAGATCCGCTGCTTCTCGCACATCAGAGATGGTAACCGCATCATAGATCTCTTTTGCACTTTTCCCCGCCTTTGCAAGTTCCTCTATCTGCTCTTTATATATATCCGATGCGGCCACGGCCTTCTGGAATATTGTGGGATTGGACGTCAGCCCCATTATCCCGTTGTCGATTATCGCCTTAAGCTTACCGCTTTTTATTAACCGC
>JABMRJ010000144.1 GCA_013202745.1 Candidatus Omnitrophota bacterium | reverse complement strand
TAGATCTTCTTTACCTTCCGTGATTGGTTTATCTTCCAGACGAGCGCATGTTCTCTTCCGCCCGAGCCGATGACCAGCACCTTCATATTACTACCTTCCTCTTACCTTTGACTACCTCGCCTATTATAAAAGATTTCATCTTATAGCGCGCCAGTATACTTCCGGCTGTGCCGGCATCTTTCCTTTTTAGTATCAGCGCCATGCCTATGCCCATATTGAATGTCTTATACATATCGACCTTGCCGAGGTTGCTTCTTTTCTGTATCTCTTTGAATATCTTGGGAACCGTCCATGAGCTGGGATTGAGCACCACTGCGCACTCTTTCGGCAGTATCCTCAATATATTGTCGTAGAAACCTCCTCCGGTAATATGGGCTATACCGTTCACTTTCAGCTTCTTAAGTATGGCGAGGACCGGTTTTACATAGATCGCCGTGGGCATCAAGAGCTCTTTTTTAAACTTACCCCTGATCTCATTTTTTGAAAATAACTTCCTTATAAGAGAATATCCGTTGGAATGAGGCCCGCTCGATTTTATGCCAAGCACTACATCACCCGGTTTTATGCGCGAGCCGTCTATGATCGCCTTTTTGTCAACAACACCTATGGAGAATCCTGCAAGGTCGTAATCTTCATTTTTGTAGAGCCCGGGAAGTTCGGCCGTCTCTCCGCCCAACAGGCTGCATCCCGACTCCTTACAGCCCTTCAGTATACCCTTCATCACTTCGAGCATCTTTGCCGTATTGAGGCTGCCCGTAGCAAAGTAATCCAGGAAGAATAGCGGTTCTGCCCCGCAGGCTATGATGTCATTTACGCACATGGCAACGAGGTCTATGCCTATGGTATTGTGCTTGCTTGTAGCATCTGCCAGCATAAGCTTCGTTCCGACGCCGTCAGTAGATGCGGCAAGAACAGGATCCCTCATACCTTTAAATCTTGCGCTGAATAGGCCGCTGAAGCCCCCAATCTTGCCGAGCAGGCCGCTTCTCTTTGCGCCTGTGCCAAGGGTCTTTATAGAGCCTACGATCCTGTCGGCCTTATCTATATCTACGCCGCTATCTTTGTATGTTATCTTTCGCATTATCCTATGACCCTCTTTAATACTTCCTGATAGGCCTCTTCCACATCTCCCAGATCCCGCCTGAATCTATCCTTATCGAGTTTCTTTTTTGTGCCCTGCTCCCAGAGCCTGCATGTATCCGGTGATATCTCATCACCGAGAAGCATCTTATCCTTGTGTTTTCCAAATTCGAGTTTAAAATCTACTAAATCGAGCTGCCTCTTTGCAAAGAAGTCTTTGAGGATATTGTTCACCTCAAATGACCGCTTATTTATGATTCTGAGATCATGGTCGTTTGAGATGTCGAGCGCCTTAATATGATACTCATTTATCAGGGGATCATGGAGCGCATCGTTCTTGTAGTGGTACTCGAGGACAGGCTGTTTCAAGACTATCCCTTCCTCAAGCCCCATCATTTTCGCCATACCGCCGGCTACTATATTGCGTATCGTGACCTCTATGGGTACTATCTTGAGATCTTTTATGAGCATCTCCCTGTCGTTTAAGAGTTTCACAAAGTGAGTCTCGACACCCTTAGATTCGAGAAGCTCAAATAACTTTGCTGAGATCTTATTGTTGACCACGCCCTTACCTATTATAGTTCCTCTCTTGGTCGCATCGAATGCGGTGGCATCGTCCTTAAACTCCTGTATCAAGAGATCCTTTTTGTCAGTCTTGTAGAGCTTCTTCGCCTTGCCTTCGTAAATCATTTTTCCCTTTTTCATGACCGTTTCTTCTGCTTTCATATTCCTACCTTTCTGTATATCTCTCCGACGTGCGATAAGTGATAATTTATGTCGAAGATATCCTCTATCTCTTTTTCGCTAAGATGTTTTCTAACCTTACTATCATTTTCAATCATGAGCTTGAAGTTCACGCCGTCCTTACGGGCAGCCATTGCGCATTTCTGGACTATTTCGTACGCCTCTATCCTCGTAAGCCCCTTCTTTATAAGCTCAAGGAGCACCCTTTGTGAAAAAACGATGCCGCGCGATTTTTCCATATTCTCTTTCATCACATCTTCATGGACTACAAGATTCTGTATGAGGATTGTGAATTTATTCAACATATAATCGAGGAGTATGGTTGAGTCAGGCACTATCACCCTCTCAACGGAAGAGTGTGAGATATCCCTCTCGTGCCACAGCGGCATATTTTCTATTGATGCCATTGCGTTACCCCTGAGTATCCTTGCCAGCCCGCAAATCCTTTCGCAGATGATCGGGTTTCTTTTGTGCGGCATGGCGCTCGATCCCTTCTGCGTGGGTGAAAAATACTCTTCTGCCTCGTTTACCTCTGTCCTCTGGAGATGCCTTATCTCTGTTGCAAACTTCTCGAGTGATGCCCCCACTATCGCTATCGCCGTAAGATACTGCGCATGCCTATCCCTCTGCAGTACCTGTGTAGATATATTTGCCGGCTTAAGCCCCAGTTTTTTGCAGGCATACTCTTCTACCTTTGGCTCCACGTTAGCATATGTCCCCACGGCACCTGATATCTTACCCACGCTTATGATGTTTCTCGCATCCTCTAAGCGCTTCAGGTTCCTGCGCGTCTCGTCATAAAAGAGGGCCATCTTCAGGCCGAATGTCGTTGGTTCCGCATGTACGCCATGGGTCCTGCCCATCATGACGGTCTTTCTGTACTTTCTCGCCTTGTCGCGGAACGCTTTAAGGAGGAGCCTTGTATCGTTTATGAGTATATCGGCCGCCTCTTTCATCATTATAGATAATGCAGTATCGAGGACGTCGCTTGAGGTCATGCCCATATGTATATACTTGGCCTCGTCACCTATGTACTCTGAGACATTGACTATAAAGGCGACTACATCGTGGTTGGTCTTGGTCTCTATCTCTTTTATCCGCCCTACGTCGAATCTGGCCTTCTTCTTTATGACGCTGAGGGCCTCTTTCGGCATCTTTCCCATACTGGCAAATGCCTCGCAGCAGGCTATTTCGACTCGCAGCATCTTTTTGAATTTATTCTCTTCCTGCCAGATGGCGGACATCTTTGGGAGGGAGTATCTCTTTATCATCTAATTATCTCCTATTTTTATATATAATACATCAGAAGCATAAATATTATGCCACAGATGCAAATAGTTGTCAAGCGGGAAGGAGACATATTGTCAAGCACATTTAGAAATGTCCTGTTTTAACACATTTAGAAGTGTCCGGTTTTAGTAGTAGCCCTTTTTCTTTTTGGGCACCTTTTTCTTTTTGTGAATACTGTGAATTATGTCTATATCTTGCTTTAAACATAGGCCCTTTAAGTGGGTGGTCCATAGGTGGCTTGTGGCACTCTTTTCTTACCATCGTGAATATATATTTGGGCTTTTCCTCCTTCTCAGGTCTTTGTGCTATCACTTTGTATTTTAGGGCCTTACCCTTGTATGTAATAAGCATCCTGCCGCTTATTCTCTCTTCGACTGTGGCTCTTTTGGCGTTTATGCGGTCCAATATCTGATATAGCCTCTGCTTATGCACTACTGTGGAGTCGTTCCTCAGAGCATGCTCATATCTTTTACATAGTATCTTATCGAGCTCAATATTACTAGGAAGCCTCCTGTGTAGATCGCCCTTCTTTAAGGCCGGTAGGCTGAACCTTTTGTTAAATCCTGGCAGGTACCAACCAAGCAGGATATTCGCTTCTTTTATTGTCTTTACCTTCCTTAACCTCATCTCTTTTACAAGGCGGTCCTGAAGCGTCTCAAAGAGCCTCTCTATCCTGCCTTTGGCCTCAGGGGAGTTGGCGTGTATTACCTCAACCCCCAGCTCCTTTAAGGCCCTCTCAAATTGGCTTAAGTGGTCTGTGTTATTCAACTCATCCTCTATTGTGCGCTTGGCGGTTGACCTATACGTCGAGTGCTTGTCTAGATAGACACTGTGTGGTATGCCGTATCTCGTTATATACCGCTTAAAGCCGTCCATGGCCGGGAAGGTGCCTTCATGTCCATAGAACCTGACATATATGATGTTGGTAGCGTCATCTATGTAGCCCATAAGGACACATTTTGGACCTCTTCCTTCCAGCCAATCGTGGTGAGAACCATCCAGCTGGACCATCTGGCCGAAGTGGTGCATTCGCTCGCGCCATTGGCGATGTTTACGCTTCTTATGGATAATCTGCCAGGCTCCGTCTTCCATGAGCCAGTTACGAAGAGTCTGATCGCCTATCTTTATCCTGTCTATCTCAAGGAGCTTCTCATTGGCTAGCTTAGGGCCAAAATCCGGATATTTTTGTCTATAGAGCCTGATTACTCG
>JABMRJ010000002.1 GCA_013202745.1 Candidatus Omnitrophota bacterium | reverse complement strand
TAATTTTATCGATGTCATAGACCGTGAGATAGAGAGCAAAATAGACAGGGAACGCTTTACTATCACTAAAGGCGACCATACTACTATGGTGCGCCCTTATCCCATAAGCGTCGATTTCGACGGTATAAATAAGATAGCAGCATCTGCAGAGACAAAGAAAGCCATGGAGCATTTTAAAGAGGAGTATAATCTTGAAGGCAAGAAGGTTCTTCTTAGTATAGACAGGATAGATTATACAAAGGGTATACCTGAGAGACTGATGGCAATAGACCGTTTTCTTGATAAGTACCCAGAGTTTAAGGGTAAGTTTGTCTTCCTGCAGATGGGACAGATGACGCGTATACACTTAAGCAAGTATAAGAGGCTCAACGACAGGATAAATGCCCTCGTAGCTGACATAAACTGGAAACACTATACAGACGGTTGGGAGCCGCTGACATTCGTAAGGACGCACCTCTCCTTAAAAGAGATACTGGCGCTCTACCGTATAGGGGATATATGCGTAGTGAGCTCTCTCCATGACGGCATGAACCTAGTGGCAAAGGAGTTTGTCTCCTCGCGCATAGACAAAAAAGGGGTCCTCATGCTGAGCCAGTTTACAGGTGCTGCCAGAGAGCTCCAGGGCGCTGTTTTAATCAATCCGTATGATATTGAACAGTTCAGCGAAGCTATTTACAGCGCCTTCTCATTAAGCGAGAAAGAACAGGAGAAGCGCATGAAGAAGATGAGACAGGCGGTCCGAAATAGCAACATATACCGCTGGGCCGGAAAGATATTATCAGAATTATTAAAGTTCGAATTCAAGGAATAAGTGAAATACCTTTTTAGCTATTGGAAAAGAGTAGAGAGAGTATTAAAGAATTGCCCTCATATCCTGTTATTATCCGACTATGACGGCACGTTGAGCCGGATTGTTCCTGATCCCAAGAAAGCTATCCTTGACAAACCTACCAGACATGTATTAAAATTACTCTCTAATAAGAGAAAGAGACTCAGCGTAAGCATTGTAAGCGGAAGACGCTTGAGTGATGTAAAGAGGCTCATAGGTTTAGATAATATTTACTATGCAGGAAACCATGGCCTCGAGATCAAGGGGCCAGGCTTAAAATATTTACATCCATCTTTGGCAAAGTTTAGAACCTATATCTATCGCATAGCTAAAGAATTGTCATCCGGGACCGGACGTATGAAAGGCGCGATAGTAGAATACAAGAAAGAGTCCCTGAGTCTCCACTATAGAAGAGTCAAAAAAGAGGACCTCAAGAGACTTAAGAAGATCTTTGACGCATCTACGGCGCCTTATCTAAGAAAACGCAAGATTAAGGTATTTTCAGGCAAGAAGGTCTATGAAGTGAGGCCTCCGATTAAGTGGAATAAGGGCGATGCAGCGGGCATGATACTTAAAAGCCTAAAGAAGAAGCACCCCTTCCCGGTCTATATAGGCGACGATACGACGGACGAAGATGCTTTCGGCTATCTTAAAAAGAGAAGATCGATTACTGTGTTTGTAGGAAAGAAAAGAAAGAGTAAGGCAAAATATTATCTTAGATCACCGGTCGAGGTGGGGAAATTTTTAGTGAGATTATGCCGGATTTGAATAAAGCCATTAACCCTTTCTATTTCTGCACGAGGCTTATACTACGCGAACTTACCGGTATAAGGGCCCGCAACATAAAAGAGTTGCTTAAATATATAAAGACCGTTTCCGGATCGGTCATATATAATCATACCCACCAATTTTTACAGCAGCACATACACCTCTCTCCGGAGCCGCCGAATGACTTTGCATACTGGGTAAAGGGATTCCTTAATGAAGAAGAACTCGCAGAAAAGATGATGAGTATCGATACATGCGGGTTTTGTACTATAAGGGAATTAAGAAATGCTATAGTAAAGACGATACAGGACCACCTCGCAAAGGCGAAGGGTCCTCTCAGGATAGCTCCAAAGGGATCAGAATTTTATTTCGTAAAGGCGATGAGCTTTGTCCTTCCTACCCCGCATGTGGCAGATGACCTCAAAGGTTTTATTGAGTGCATAAAGAAGATAAGCGTATACTCCATATACTTCCATATGTTTGAATCGAAGCTGAGATTGGAGAAGGGGACGAACGATTTTTCATTCTGGTTAGGAACAAGTTTGGGGAAGGCCGAACTTGCGGAAGAGATAGCCAGGCTCGATCCTTATACTTATACAATCGAAGAGTTGAGGTCTGAACTTATAAAGAGAGCTGAAAAGTACCTAAAATGACAGATCTGCATAAAAAGATAGAAGATTATATACCTATAGTCGGACAGGAGAAAGTAGAAGAGCTCAAGCTTATAGCCCAGAAGCTCAAGGGAAAGACCATCCAGAGCATAAACTCCACCGCTGTAGGGGGAGGGGTTGCAGAGATCTTAAGCAGGATGGTGCCGCTTTTAAATAATCTGGGCGTGGATACAAAATGGGATGTCATAAAAGGGGATCTTGAATTTTTCGGCGTCACAAAGAAGATTCACAATGCACTGCATGGTGGCAAAGGCATAACGAAGAAGGATGTAAATATCTTCCTTGAGACGAGTCGTCTCAATCTGGAGAGGACCCCGCTTTACGGCGATATTATATTTGTGCACGACCCGCAGCCGATAGCGCTTATTGGGAAGAAATCTACACTTGATAGTAAATGGATATGGCGCTGCCACGTTGATGTGTCACAACCCAACAAAAGCGTATGGAATTTTTTAAAGAAATATATAGAGAAGTATGATGCTACCGTATTTTCGGCGCCAGCCTTCAGTCAGAAGCTTAAAGTGAAACAGTTTATGATATGCCCTTCAATCGATCCTTTAAGTGAAAAGAACAGGGATCTTACCGATGTAGATGTGTCCTCAGTCCTTAAAAAATACGGCCTTCCCCATAACGTTCCGCTTGTTACGCAGGTCTCCAGGTACGACCGCCTGAAAGATCCTGCGGGTGTCATAGATGCCTATAAGCTTGTGAGGAAGTATATAAATTGCCATCTCGTCCTTGCAGGATCTCATGCATCAGATGATCCTGAAGGGAGCGAGGTCCTCGCCGAGATACGCGAAAAGGCAAAAGGGGATCCCCAGATACACCTTTTAGTCGTAGACCCTAAAACTAACGATTTCGATGTGAATGCCCTGCAGAGAGGATCGGCCGTTGTAATACAAAAATCCTTAAGAGAGGGTTTTGCTCTTACGGTCACGGAAGCCCTGTGGAAGGCAAGACCCGTTGTCGCTTCAGCAGTAGGGGGGATACCTTTGCAAATCGCCCATAAATATTCCGGACTACTCTGCCATTCAATAGAGGGCGCTGCCCTCCATATAAAACAATTTCTCCATAATCCGGCTTATGCCAAAAAGCTGGGTACAAACGGCAAAGAGCATATAAGACAGAACTATCTCTTGACCCGACACCTGAGAGAGTATATGCTGCTATTCCTCTCACTTTACAACAAAGAAGATATCGTATATCTCTAACATATGAACCACAAATTCCTTGCCAAGAGCCTTATCCTCGTATTTACGGCTGCTTTAATAGCGCTCTCAGTAAAACTCCTCGGTTTTAACACAAAACAGGTATTGGCAACCGGTATATTCTCCATATCTATCCTGGGGGCCATACTATTCTGGGAATTCAGGCTGAGTTTCGCCTTTTTGGGGTCGAGTATCATGTTATTGACGGGCGTTGCTACGCTGGAGCGATTTATCCTGGCATCTTCGTGGGAGATCATATTCTTTCTTCTGGGCATGATGATACTCGTAGCTGCACTGAAAGAGCTGGGAGTATTCACGTGGTTATTGAGCCGCGCGCTTATACTTAAGAATATGACGGCAAAGAAGTTTCTTATCGCACTTACCGTTTCATCGGCATTGATGGCGTGCCTCATAGATGAAGTCTCTTCTATAGTATTTATGATTATGATCATATTTGAGATGAGTGATTACTTCGAGATAGACCCCGTACCTT
>JABMRJ010000143.1 GCA_013202745.1 Candidatus Omnitrophota bacterium | reverse complement strand
TTTTTACTTTTAGTTTTTACGGCGATACCATGGGAGGTACCTGTTCAATATCACCCAAAAATGCCCGGAACGATTCCCTTACACTCTCTTCTTTTATACCGGATATATCTTTTGACGAGATCACTTTGCCCTCTTTATCATGCGAATCGGTCTTTATGCCCAGGCGCATAGAGCCCTCATACTCCTTATCGTCGCTGATAAACTTGTTTGAGAGTTTTGTGGCACTACCGAGGAGCATCACGAGAACGCCTGTTGCCATGGGGTCGAGCGTACCTGCATGGCCGACCTTCTTTATCTTAAACCGCCTGCGCAGGAATAGGACAAGATCGTGGCTCGTTAAACCGCCCGGCTTATCTATTATACATATTCCGTTCATAGATTACGGGCTACGGTCTTTAATACATGTTTCATGACATCCTTCAACTTACCCTTTACTACGCAGCCTGAGGCATTCTTGTGGCCGCCGCCGCCGAATAAGGAAGCTATTTTATCTACGTCTACTTCACCCTTAGACCTGAAGCTGATATCTATATTGCCCCTGCCGGAGGGTTTCTCCAAAAATATGATGGCGGCCTTTGTGCCCCTGATGGACCTTGCGTAATTTATGAGCCCTTCTGTCGTCTCTTCAGGGAGCTTGAGGCTCTTCAACATACTCTTTGAGACATGCATATAGGCCAGTTTTCCGCCCTCTGCGGTCTTAATGGTAGAGAGGGCCTCTTTTAAAAGATTAACTTCGGAGAGGGTCTTGCTCTCATATATGGCCTGGAAGATATGATCAGGACGCAGCCCCTTCTTAATAAGCTCCGAAGCTATTGCGTGCGTATCAGGAGATGTATTTTCATAAGCGAAGGATCCTGTATCCATTACTATCGCCAGGTAGAGGAAGAACGCGCTCCTGTAATTTATGGGGACCTTAAGCGCTTTATATAGGTTATAGACCATCTCTCCGCACGAACTCATATACGGCTCCACCCAATTCACCGAACCGAATTCACTGTTCGATATGTGGTGATCCACATTTATTATCGCCTTATCCTTCTTTATATATCTTTCTACTTTACCAATCCTTTTAATGACAGGGCAGTCCAGCACAGCGATCGCCTCGTAGTCTATCTTTTTATTCACATTCGTAATGATATCATCATTTACATCCAGGAAGTCATACTGCGAGGGGGGTTTTGCATCATTAACTACAACGGCCTTCTTGCCCAATTTTTCCAGGAGGATCTTAAAGGCAAACTGGCTTCCTATAGAATCACCCTCGGGACCTATGTGTGATACAATTATATATTTATTAAACTTCCTTATCGCTTCTATCGTCTTCTCTATGCTCATCCGGTTTCTCCTTCTTGATCTTATCCAAAATATCATATACACGCCGCGTATTTTCCAGCGATTTGTCCAATCTAAACGTAATGTCAGGCACATACCTCATCTTTATCCTGTCGCCGACAAGTTTCCTTATATATCCCTTGGAACTGCGTAGCGCATGCATGGTATTCATCTCCTCTTTTTGATTAAGGACGCTATAATAAACATATGCGTTCTTTAAGTCCTTTGAGACTTCGACCTTGGTAACGGTAATAAATCCCATGCGCGGGTCTTTTATCTCCTTCTGTATTATCGAACTTATCTCTCTCCTAAATGCTTCCTGTACCCTCTCCGGCCTTATACCCATTACAATAACCTCCGTGCATATGTAAGTTCTTCGCTCTTGGATGAGACCTCTCCATCAATCTTGGCGCAGAGTATCTGCCCAAGGATCCTGCCGATGGCCGGCCCTTCTTTAAGACCCATCCGTTTTAGATCCATCCCCTTCGCCTTTATCTTAACATCTTTAGACTTCATCAAAAAATCACCGATGCGTGCCTTCACCTTATCCCCTTTAGCCTTGGCCATCATAAAAAGGATCGTCTCGCAGGAAAGCGGGCGGAGCCTCTTATAGATCTCAGAAGGCCTCAAGTGCTTCTTCCGGGATAGAAACTGCAGTATCTTATCACATGAGTCCTTGCAAGAGATAAGCCTTATCTTGTCATTACGGCTAAAGACAAACTTACCGCAGAGGTCCCTTACGCCCTTCTTATCCAAGTCACTTAAGAGCGCCATAAGATATATCAGCCATAGATCGAGGTTCTTTGCCTTTAGCGGTGACGTCATGTACCAATCGTATCTCTCTTTAATAGATTTAAACAACCTCTTTAGGTCCTTACCTATCTTGATATTCGGATGGATAAATCTCAGTTCGTCCAGCTGGTGCATGCGCATGACTGCCTTTACAGGGTCTCTCTCGTTAAGCATCAGGATAAGTTCATCGCGTATCCTCTGCCTCTCGGTCCTTCCGAACATATCCTCATCGATGGCGGTCTTTATCAGATCCTCTGTATGCTTATCTATCCTGAATCCGAACCGCTGCTCGAACCGGACGGCCCGGAATATTCTGGTAGGGTCATCTATAAAGCTCCCCTTGTGCAGGACCGATACAACACCCTTGCGTATATCTCCCAGGCCATCAAAAAAGTCTATGAACTGCCCAAAGCTATCTCTGCTCAATGCAATGGCCATTGCATTTATGGTAAAGTCTCTCCTGTAGAGGTCATCTCTTAAAGAACTGAATTCTACATCCGGGAGAGCAGCAGGCGCCCTATATCTCTCCTTACGGGCAGTCGCTATATCCACCTTGAACCTCTTATCCTTCGCTATGGACCAGGGCATCACTACCGTTGCTGTGCCGAACTTATGGTGTACCACCAGCGCCCCTTTTACCTCATCTGCAAAAGATCTGCTAAAATCTATGGCATCGCCCTCTATCACGATATCCACATCAAAATTCTTTACACCTAAAATCCTATCCCTTACAAAACCTCCTACGATAAAAGCGCTGTAACCTTTCACCTCGGCCATCTCGCCTATAAATCTTAAGAGCTTCACCAGTTTAACTGGTACAGCACGCCAGATCTTTTTATCCATTTAGCTTTAGCGTCTTTCGTCTATGGACGCGGGTGGTATTTGTGGTGAATAGACTTCAGCCTCTCTTTATTAATATGCGTATATATCTGCGTGGTGGAGATATCCGAATGGCCGAGCATCTCCTGGACTATCCTAAGGTCCGCTCCTCTCTCCAGAAGGTGCGTCGCAAAAGAGTGCCTTAATATATGCGGATATATATCTTTCTTTATGCCGGCCGCGCGCGCATAGAACTTAACCATCTTCCAGAAGCTTTGCCTTGACATACCTTTTCCGAGTCTCGTAAGGAAGAGGCTCTGATCCTGCGCGGGCCTCTTTACAAGCCTTGTGCGTGACTTCTCCAGGTATTTTTTTATTGCATCTTTTGCCTTATTACCAAGCGGCACTATCCTCTCCTTTGAGCCTTTGCCCATACACCTTACAAAACCCATATCGAGATTTAAGTTGTTCACCTTTAAACCGGTTATCTCGGATACCCTCATGCCGGTAGCGTACATAAGCTCCAGGGATGCCTTGTCCCTCATACCCCTCCAGTTCCTGCCATCAGGCGTGCTTAGAAGCCTGTCGACCTCTTCTATATTAAGCGCATTGGGCAGCCTCTTCCATGTCTTTGGGGATTCTATCACCCCAGCCACATTCGTCTTCACATATCCTTCATTTACCAGGAATTTATAAAAGGTCTTTATGGCTGCGAGGTTTCTCGTTATTGAGTTTGGCAGAAGGCCTTTATTCTTCAGGTGCATCAGGTATTTTCTCAACTCATCCTTGGTTGCGGTATCCACTGAAGATATGCCGGCATCTTTAAGAAAGTCGGCAAACTTTTTAAGGTCTATCCTATATGCGGATATCGTATTCGCCGCCAATCCACGTTCGACGGAAAGAAAATCCAGGAATTGAGCTATAATGTCTTCTATCATTACAAGAATGGATTATCCTTTTTCTCTGCACCTATGGTTGTAGAAGGGCCGTGGCCCGGATACACCAATGTATCGTCACTATGGGTCAAGACCTTATTCTTGAGTGAGTCCAAGAGCATCTCTTCTGAACCATGCGGGAAATCTGACCTCCCTATGCCTTTATAAAAGAGTATATCACCCGTAAAGAGCAGGCCATCACTTCTTAAGCATATGGAACCGGGCGTATGCCCTGGCGTATGTATAACCTCAACAGAAAGGCTTCCTATCTCTAAGACATCACCTTCATCGAGAAGCCGCGTAGCGTTAGGTGACTTTAATTTAAATCCTACCAGGGATGAAAGGTTCTTATTGGGCTCTCCGAGAAAGTCGGCATCTTCCCTGTGGATCCATATCGGAAAGTTGAGATATCTATTGGCGCTTATATGGTCTATATGCCCGTGTGTATTTATTATGGACTTTACCTTAAGGCCATTTTTTTCGATTATCGCCTTTATCTTCTTAAACTCCCCTCCGGGATCTATGATAAAGACCTCTTTAGTCTTTGAATCGCCGAAGATATAGCAATTCGCCTTCATCCCGCCTACTACAATCTTCTTAAGTATGATATCGCTTGCCTTCACTTAACCCTCCCTTATCAATCAGGTATTATAGAGCTTCTTACTTTTTTGTAATAGAATTTCCTCATTATCCT
>JABMRJ010000142.1 GCA_013202745.1 Candidatus Omnitrophota bacterium | reverse complement strand
GGTTAAGTTCTGAATTCCAACTCCCTTTTTGCAATTTCTCTAACTCTTCATTTAATATGCCGAATGCCCCTTGGCCGCCAATCTTGCCCAATGCCTCTATAGCCTGTTTCTTCCGGGCGGTCGTTCTTGCCGTGCGTAAGGCCTCTCTTAAAGGCCCTATCCCCTCACCTATGGGCGAAGTCGGCTGAACCGCAAAATTGACAGCGCCGATGATGACCGCGGCTAAACCGCCTATAGCCAATCCCAGCCACGGTGAATCGCCCATCGCACCCATGGCAAAGAAGGCGATGGCTAAGAGAAGGGAGCTTCTTAGGATAGTAGAAACAGGACGATGCCGTATTATCTCGCCGGAAGAGCCATCTACTGTTATCAGAGCACCGTCTAGATTGGCTAATTTTTTCTCTATATCGGCGCATGAAACACAAGGGATTCCTGCCAATACTGCGTGAATGGCTGTATGCGAGGTCTTACCGTCATTTACTACAATAATCCCTTTGAGCCTCTTTCTTGTAATTGGGGGTTTTTCGCCTTTCCCTTTCTCGTGGAATAGGGCTAATAGATTCGCTCCTTTGAGGGTAGCAGCGGCTATAATGACTTCTTCGTTTGGCCCGACACCTCTCTTCTTCAAGAAGCCGTCAAAGTCGGCTGTAATCTTGGGTATATCTGAATCGCTGATTACAACACACCTGCCTTTACCTACTCCCGGACTCACAGGTAACCCAATAAAGACTCTGTCACTTTGCCTTAAAGGCTCTCTGCGCTCTGCGTCTCTTCTTTCTCTTCTTTCATACCTTTCTGCAAATTCGATTAAATAACCCTTCTTTAATATTTTTTTCTCATCCAATTCGCCTAAGACTACTTCTCTTGTGAGCTGAAGCATTGTAATATTCGAGAGGATCGCAATCAGCGCCTCCGCCTCTTTTGGAGTAAGTATCCGTTCTTTAAGAATCTTTATATCGCTGTAGTGCTTCTTATCGCTCATTGCATGTATATATTCGAATGTAAAGATTGTAACAGAGGTGCCGAGGTATAAATTGTCTTCTGCGGAATGCACGTCATGGACCTTAATCCCCATACCGGTCCATTTGTCTGTCTGGACGCCGTACCATCTTGTAGTAACTATCTTATCTCCCACACGCTGCTTTACCGGGCCTTCATCAATAAGTTCCGGGAAGGTATAAGGATAAGAGCAATACTGGGCCATTCCCGTATTTTTAGATTTGTCTATCTCTGCAAAACTGGGTTTAGATCCGTATGCCTTTTTATCTCTACTTTTTAATTCTTCGGCTATACCCACAGTTGTCTCGTCCATATGTAAACAAGGAATTACCATTCCGCTTTTTACCTTCCAATCCCACCATCGTCTTTTTTGATGGTACGAAACGGCCGCCAGGGTATTGAGTATGCTGATATTGGGGGATAAAACTGAACTTCTTGCTATCTCTGCCAGATGGTCCAGCTCCTCAACCGGATTAGTGATAAATCCTCCCGGGTTTTCGTCTTCAATAAGCCGTAAGAATCCACCATTGTAAGCGCCGAGACCGTCCTTTCTCATCTTAGCTATGCGTTTAGGAGATTCGCCCCATATGCCGCTGCAGACAGCCTCTTCTCTTACAGGATACAGGCTAAGATGCAGAGGATCTAAATAGTGCGCGGCGCAGAAAGCGGCGGAATCTTTGGTCAAGCGGTAATCTCTGGCTAAATCTTCATATAAACGGGAATGGTCTTTATGAGGCCAATCTTTATCCTTATACCAAGGCCGGCTTCCGGCTCTTGCAAAGAAGCTTACCCCGCTTAAAACCGCCATAATGCCTACTACGGCAAATCCCAGCCACGGTGAATCGCCCATCATACCCGTAGTTGAGAAGGTTATGGCAAGTAATAGGATAGTTAATAAGATAGAAGAAGAGGTCGATCTACCCTTTTTAGCCAACTTAAGCTGCGCAGGCGTATCAGTGACGTCTCTTACTATAATAGCATCCGGGTGATTGGCAAGCTTTCTCTCTTCATCCAAAAAGGCCTTGACCTGTTCGGGAGCATAGTAGCAGACATCGCCGTATCCTGTGCTTACAACCTTTGCCTTCGTCCTCTCGGCGACCATATACATTTCGCTGGTCTCGGGAGAGAACCATACCTGACCATGGTATTTATCTCTTCTTATCGCCTCGAGCATCAGCCTTGCCATCAAGACGCTATTCACGGCCTTCAATCTGCGCGGGGCAAGATCAAGAACCAATTCTTCACCTACAGCTAACTGGACAACCTCTTTGCCGTCCCTTATTTCAGTAAAGTATCCACCGGTTCCTTCATATGCAGGCCTATTCCATACGGCGTTCTCGCAATGTTCGAGATAATAAACCATATCCATAAAATCGTCGTATGAGACCCATCCTTCGAGATGGCGCCTGCCTTCGCTATCTATAGAAATCAGCTGAAAGCCCCTCGAGTGCCCATACCTGGCTCGATCTGTATAAATGTCTTCCTCGCCGTCAAAGGTGGTGTAATGGACCGGATAGAGGCCTCCTGTATAGTCCTTCAGGTAGTGCGGCATAAAGTCTTGCCACCAGCTG
>JABMRJ010000141.1 GCA_013202745.1 Candidatus Omnitrophota bacterium | reverse complement strand
GCGTATATAATGAATCCGAGGATTACTTAAACAAAAGCATTGAGAGCGTATTGAATCAAAGTTTCTCCGATTTTGAATTTATCATCGTGATAGATAACCCGAAATACAATAAGGCGCGCGAAGTTGCAAGTGCGTATGCACGGAAGGATAAGAGGATCAGAGTTGTCTTAAACGATAAGAATGTAGGGTTAGCCGCATCTTTGAATAAGGCCTTCTCTGTAACAAGGGGTGAGTATATAGCCAGGATGGATGCTGACGATATATCATTTCCTGAGAGGCTCAATAAGCAGTTCAATTTTATGAAGAAACATCCCGATATAGCCATTATGGGGAGTTCTATAGTATATATAGATGAGGCCGGTAAGATAATAGAATCGAAACTGAACAGGAGCAATTACCAGTTTTTGAAGAGATTCATCCTCTATGGGGGGACACCCTGTTTCCATCCTACGTGGTTTTTCAAGAGGAGTCTATTGGATACGGTGAAGGGCTATAGGATCTTGCCGACATCCCAGGACTTTGATTTTCTGATGAGGGTCTTCTTCCTTGGGATAAAGGTATCGAATATGGAAGAACCGTTACTGTATCGCCGCATCCATCTGGCCAGCGTTAGCGAGGAGAAGAATGTTTATCAGTTAAAACTTACCAGGTACATAGTGAAGGCCGCCAAGGAAGGCTTTATTATGAACGATGAAAAATTCTCAAGCGATATTATTAGAGGCGTCTTAAAGACACCTCTAATATTACGTTTACTGCATAGGCTATCTTTGCGCATGGGCATCTTCTCCAGCAGGTTGAAGAATAATAAGAGAATATTGGGTTTTTTGATATATTGCATAAGCGTACTTATTTCACCTTATAGATTATATCACGGGCTGCAGAGCCTAAAGAGGCTCTTAACTATCACTATATTAGAAACGCGGGAGATGCGGTCCAGGTCCGCAGTTTAGAATGGGAATTAAAATGAAGAAAAAATTTCTTACTTTCGGGGCACCTGTTATCAGGCAGGAAGAGATCGATGAAGTTATTGCCAGTATGAAATCCGGCTGGCTCGGTACGGGTCCAAAGGTTGCGCAGTTTGAGGATGCATTCAAGGCATATAAAGGGGTAGACCATGCAGCGGCTGTTAACTCATGTACCGCGGCATTGCATCTAAGCTTACTCTCAATAGGACTCAAGCCGGGTGATGAGGTGATCACCTCATCAATGACATTTTGCGCCACTATCAATGCGATAATTCACAGCGGTGCCGTCCCTGTTTTGGCAGACGTAGATTTTAGGACCATGAATATAGACACCAAACAGTTAGAGGCAAAGATTACTCCGAAGACGAAGGCGATCCTGCCCATACACTTTGCGGGACGCCCCTGTGACATGGATGCGCTTATGGCCATAGCAGAAAGGCATAAACTTAAGGTTATAGAAGATTGCGCCCACAGCATAGAGACGGCCTACAAAGGCAGGGGTGCCGGCACATTCGGAGACTTCGGGTGTTTCAGTTTTTATGTTACCAAGAATATCATCACTGGCGAGGGCGGTATGGTATTGGCCAAGCGCAAAGAAGATATAGACCGTATAAAGGTGATGGCGTTACACGGGTTAAGCAAAGATGCCTGGAGGCGGTTTGGCGATGAGGGCTATAAGCATTACTACGTTACAGAGGCCGGGTTTAAATATAACATGATGGATATGCAGGCTGCCATAGGCATACATCAGCTTAAACGCATTGATGCCTGCTGGAATAGGAGGCAGGAGGTCTGGCAACGGTATATGGAGGCCTTTAGAGATTTGCCTTTGACCTTACCTCCTGATCCTGAAGAAGGGACCCGGCACGCATACCACCTATTTACGGTCTTAATCGACGAGGAGAAGACAGGGTTAAACCGCGATAGTTTTCTCAACTCTATATCGAAGAAGGGGATTGGAGTAGGTGTCCATTATCTGAGTATCCCCAGTCACCCTTACTATCAAAATGCATTTAAGTGGAGATCAAAAGATTATCCAAATAGCGACTTGATAGGCAGGCAGACGGTCAGCCTCCCTCTATCTCCACAATTGGATGACGAAGATATCGATAATGTAATTACAGCAGTCAGAGAGGTTCTAAAGGGCGATGGTTGAGCTTGCTGTTCCAATTTCATATCTATTTGGGAGTAGCTCACTGGCAAAAGAGGTAATTGCAAAGGGGTATTGCCTTGAATGTAGAGAAGAGAGCCTGGAGAGCAAGGAGCCGAAACAATATCTATTCCATTTTGACAAGGATATTGCCCATCCATGGGAGAGAGAAGAGAAGGAATCTATCTCTTTAAGTATTCAATCGAAGAAAGAACTGAAGTTGGTCAGCTTTCATATGGCAGCCTCATGCAGCAGACCTGTCTTAAAAGAAGGCGTCTTCTATTGCGGGGGCATAAGATATTCGAAAGAAGATATGTTGAATAACGCCAGAGATAACGCAGAGTGGCTGAAGGATATTATAGCCGATAGAGGGATCGAGATTGCCCTTGAGAACAACAATTACTATCCAACCCCAGCCTATGAATATGTCACGGATCCAGATTTCATAAGTGACATTGTATACAAGAATGGTATTAAGTTCCTATTCGATTTGGCACATGCCAGGATTACTTCACATAATAGGCAGATACCCTATGATAGGTACTTAAAGGGGCTGCCCCTGGAGAGGATGATCCAGATCCATATAAGCAAACACGAGATAGACGGTAAGGACCTGGCATATGATGCCCATGAGTTGCCGGATGGATCGATTCTCCAGGAAGCGAAATCCATTATCCAGGAGTTTACACCGAAATATGTAACGGTTGAGTATTATAAAGATAAAGAGAAGCTTATAGAGATTTTGGAGAAGCTAAAGACGGCATGCACAGAGCCAGAAAGGCAAAAGATATGAATAAGGATTTCATAAAAGAACTATTCAACCTCCATAAAAAGAATGTCCTGGTTACTGGTGCTACCGGCCAGCTCGGAAATGAAATATGCGCAGCCTTTGTGGGGGCCGGGGCATATGTTATAGGTACAGATAAAGATTTGGATAAAAAAGGACAGGTAGAATCTAAGAATTGCGAATATCTGAAGATGGATATAACAGATAAGGCATCCGTTATAAAGACCTTTAAGGAGATATATGCCAGGCTGGGTAAGATAGATATACTGGTCAATAATGCGGGCGTAAGCGTATTTGAGCCTTTTGCCGAGAGGCCGGAGGAGTCTTTCGATTGGGTTATGGATGTCAATCTCAAGGGGACCTTCTTCTGTATACAGGCCTACGCAAAACACTTAAAAGATGCGAAGAGTAAGGGAAATATCGTCAATATAGCATCCATTTACGGCATACTAAGCCCGGATTACAGGATATATACAGATTGCAAACGTAAGAATTCAGAAATTTACGGCGCGACGAAGGCCGGCATTATCCAGATGACAAAGTACTTTGCCGTGCACCTTGCCGAGCAGAAGACACGTGTCAATTGTGTCTCACCGGGAGGGATCATCAATCCGGAATTGCACCAGGGGGATGATTTTGTAAAGAATTATTCGAATCGTTGTCCTATGGGGCGTATGGCAGACACCAAAGATATCATAGGCGGTATATTGTATCTATCTTCGGACGCATCCGAATATGTTACAGGGCAGAATCTTGTGATCGATGGCGGAATGAGCTGCTGGTAACTACAGGGAGAAAAAGAATGAAAAATTTAAGAGACTACGGACTTAATAGCGATAACAAGGTATATGTTATCGCCGAAGTCGGAATAAATCATGGAGGCGATATAGGTCTTGCTAAAGAGTTGATAGATTCTGCGGTAAAGACCGGGGCAGATGCCGTTAAATTTCAGACTTATACGACAGAGAAGAGGACGCATAAGGATTCTCCTATATTCGATATACTTAAAAAGTGTGAATTGCCCTACGACGCCTTTAGCGATCTCAAAGATTATACAGAAAAATGCGGCTTGGAATTCTTCTCAACTCCCTTTGAAGAGGAGGCAGTGGATTATCTGGAGTCTATAGGTTGCGATATGTATAAGATAGCGTCATTCGATGTGGTCAACATGGGTCTCCTTTTAAAGATAGCCCGTACCAAGAAGAGTGTTATTATGTCGGTTGGTATGTCAAACCTGGAGGAGATAAGGAAGGCCTATGAAATCTTAAGTAGGGAAACGAGCAGGATCTCGCTTCTACACTGCATATCAGCGTATCCTACCAGGGCAAAAGACGCAAACCTTGCCGCTATCTATAAGCTGAAGATGGAGTTCGACTGTCTTATAGGACAGTCTGATCATACAGATGATATAACCATCCCTCTCTATGCAGTGGCCGCGGGTGCACAGGTTATAGAGAAGCATTACAGGATAGATGAGGCGATGGATTGTGTCGATGCGCCGGTCTCTATTACCGAGAGAGAGATGAAAGAGATGGTGGATGAGATAAGGAGACTGGAGGTATCCTTAGGAGACGGGAATCTTGGGATAAGAGAAGCCGAGAAGCAGTTTGAATGGCTCAGAAGGAGGAGAGATTGAAAGTCATAGTATTTGGCTGCCAGCAGATAGCGGTTGATTTCATAGGGTATATAAACTCGCTTGAAGATGTTGATATTCCGCTTGTAGTAACATACGAGCTGCCTTTGGATAAGACCTATGGTTATAAATCCGTCTTAGAAGAGGCAAAGTCCTTTAATGTAAATGTCGTAAATCCACCCAGGATTACTGAAAAACTTATCGATATGATTAAGGAGATAAAGCCCGATATCATATTTTCAGTGTACTATAGGAAGATCTTCCCCAAAGAGTTGATACAGATACCGAGACTCGGATGTGTTAATGTCCACCCGAGCCTACTGCCTAAATATAGAGGCCCCGTTCCTACTGCATGGGCAATAATGAACGGCGAAAAGGAGACGGGCGTAACGATTCATATGATAGATGAAGGTGTAGATACCGGAGATATCCTTGCCCAAAAGGCATTTAAAATAGGCAAAGAAGAGACGGGACACGAACTCTATGTGAGGGCCATGAAGGTCGGATTTGATCTCCTTAAAGAGCGGTTTTATGACATCATAAACCAGAAGTTAGCCCCTCAAAAACAGAAGGGTGATGCATCGTTTTACGGTAAGCTCAAAAGTAAATATACTATAGATTGGAAGCAGAGTGCAGAAAATATACGTAACCTTATCAGGACGCGCGCAAAGCCGTATAATGTTGCCGAATCGTTCTTCTTCAATCACTATATATTGATAAATAAGACGACTATATTGAGGTCAGATAAGTATACACTGCAGGGTGCCGGCAAGATCGTCGATGTGCTTGATGGTGAGAAGCTCGTAGTATCTTGCGCCGATGGGTATCTTGTCCTCGATGAATACGAGATCGTACCGCGCTTAACCGATATCGAAAAAGCTGTCTATATAAAGATAGGTAATAGGTTAGGATAATATGACAATAGCGATAATACAGGCGAGAATGGGGTCGACCAGGTTGCCGGGCAAGGTATTAAGGGAGATAAACGGGATACCTATGTTGAAGCATCAAATAGATAGGGTAGAGAAATCAAAAGACCTTGATGATATTGTGGTAGCCACTTCCACGCTTAGTAAGGACGATCCGATAGCGGAATTCTGCAGCAAAAACGATATTAGATCTTTTAGGGGATCTGAGGATGATGTGCTGGATAGATATTACAGATGCGCCAAAGAATATAGCGCCGATATAATAGTCAGGCTTACGGGGGATTGTCCTTTGCTCGATCCCGTATTAATAGACAGGACTATAGTGTTGTTGAAAGAGAGCAAAGCGGACTTTGCGGCGAATACAGTACCGCCAGATT
>JABMRJ010000140.1 GCA_013202745.1 Candidatus Omnitrophota bacterium | reverse complement strand
GGCTCAGCTTGCCGAAAAACATAAAGCTGAAAGTAACCATGACAGAGATCGGTATGGAGAGTGCTACGATAATCGAGCTCCTCAAGTTCCTTAAAAATACCAAAAGCACTATAAAGGCCAGTATGCCGCCCTGGACTGCAGCATTAAATACACCGTTTATTGAATTCTTAATAAATGAGGACTGGTCATATACTATCTCTATATCGATGTCCTTCGGGACATTTCTCTTTATCTCCACAAGGGCCTTCTTTACCCTTTCCGTAACATCTATGGTGTTGGCAACTGCCTGTTTCTGCAGCGATATGGATATATTCTCTTTTCCGTTATATCTCGATATGCTCGAGACCTCCTTAAAGGTATCTTTTATGGTTGCGATATCCTTTACCAGTATCAGTTTCTCTTCCGGTTCTTTTTCACCTGTAGGTGTAAAGAAGGACATGTCCACTCTTGAATATTGCGGAAATTTTCCGGTCATATCCCGCTTATCCATGCCCACTGCGATTTGGCCTATCTCAGATACCGCCTGGAACTCGCCAATAGTCCTTATAAGATACTCAGTAAATACCTCTTTTATCGTCCCGGCCGGGTAGTTTACATTAGCATCCCTTATGGAATCCACGACATCCATTATAGGGATGCTCGATGCCCGCAGTTTATCCTGGTCTACCTCGACGAGTATCTCCCTGTCCATGCCGCCTGCAATATCCGCTGATGCCACGCCCGCTACCTTCTCAACCTCGTTCTCTATATATCTTTCCGCTATCTTCTTCAATCTGGCAGGGTGCATATCGCCTGTGACACTTAATGTCATTATTGGCAGATCAAAAGGATTGAATTTTTTGACGATAGGCTCTTCAGCATCTATGGGAAGGCGCTCTTTTACAAGATCTATCTTCTCCCTTACCCCCAGGGCAGCAAAGTCCATATTGGTCCCCCACAGAAATTCACCTATCACTATAGATACCCCTTCTTTTGATATGGAGGTTATGCTTCTGAGGTTGTTTACCGTACCTATTGACTCTTCTATGAGGCGTGTTATCTGGGTCTCTATCTCTTCGGGAGCGGCATTTTCATATGTGGTTACGACTGTAAGCTGGGGGTAGGTTATTGGGGGAAAGAGCTCCTGGGGCAGTCGATTCCATGACATTACGCCCAGCAGGATAACGGCGCAGAAGATCATTATGGTGGTGACAGGTCTCTTTACTGAAAATCCCGGTAAGTTCATGAAAAATTACAAGAACTGTTCCTGGACCTCTGTGATAATGACGTTCATCTTGTCTTTAAGTTTCTCCTGGGTCTCCACCACAACAAGTTCGTCTTCTTCTAGCCCCTCTTTAATCACAGAATAATCGCTGGAACGGTATTCGAACGTGATAGGTCTCGCCTCGGCCAAGCCGGGCTCGCCTGCTTCTTCCTCTATAAATACTTTCGCGGCCTCTTCCTCGGCATCCTCTTCGAGCCCTTCTTCGAGCCCTTCTTCGAGCGCATCTTCTTCTGATTCGCTCTTATGCACTACAAAAGTCCTATACCCCTCCTCGCCCTTATTTAATGCGGTATTGGGTATGACTATTGCATTTTCTTTAGAATATACATCTATTAAAACCCTTGCAAACATACCGGGCAGGAGTAATCTCTTGCTATTATTTATCCTGATCTTTGAAGTCTGTGTCCTCGACCTTCCTTCCACGACAGGTGATACATTATCGAGCTTTCCTTTAAATTCGGTGTCAGGGTACGGATCTACGAAAATTTTTGCTTTCTGTCCCACCTTAACCCTTCCTATATCCCTCTCTATTACGCCTATCTCTACAAAGACGTCGGAATCATCTATAAGAGTGACTATCTTATCGTTACTTGTAGCAAATTCTCCTACTTCGGCATCACGTGTCCCGAGAACGCCGTCCCTGGGCGCATACATGTATGTCTTGTCCAAATCGCTCTTTGCTGATTCATATTCGAGTTCTGCCTGATCCAATCTAATCTTAATTATAGAGCCCAATTCAAAAAGCTTCTTGTTTTTATCCAGTTCTATCTTTGCATATTTAAGCTTTAGCAGGGAATCGTACTGGTCGAGCGATGCTATTATATCCCCTTCCCTTATCCTTTCCCCTTCTCTAAAGTTTATTGAATCTATGATACCGTTTACCTCAAACTTCAGGTCCATCTCCCTG
>JABMRJ010000139.1 GCA_013202745.1 Candidatus Omnitrophota bacterium | reverse complement strand
GGATGAGGAGGAAAGCGATGGTCCTCAAATCCTTCCCGGCTCGCCCATGCCGAATATACCCGAGATAGTGCGGGAGGCGCTTACGAATAATCCCGGCATCTCTTTTGGGACTTTGATAGAAGAGGTGAAAAAGGATTTACCGGTACCTTTGGGCAGTACCATGGAGGATGTATATCCTGATCTTGAATCCATAGTGACAGAATGCTTGGATGAAGATAATATCGCCAACATGATGATAAGTGCAGAAGGAGAACCGGAATTCTTCTCCTTCGCCGCGGCGCTGGCAAGGCGCGGCACAAATAAAGCGATCGATAATCTCAAATGGGTCTATCAACATCGTGTAGCCTTTGAAAAGAAACTGTTAATTGTAGAGGCCTTGAGCGAAACCTCAAATAAAAGAGCCATCTCTTTCCTTGAGGAGGCGTTAAGAGACGGATTTACCACTTCGTTAGATTCTATATTTTCGATATTGCAGAAACAAGAGGCGCTGTTCGGTGAAGAAGTAGCAGAACTTTTAGCTGAATATAAAGATTCTTCTCTTTATGCGTACCTCGATATTAGGGCAAAGGCAGAGCTTCATGCGAAAGCTGCCTTGCCCGACTTAATTTCTATGGCACAAAATGCAACTGCAGCCGAAAGGAGGATAATATTTGAAGCGATAAACGCTACTATGAAATTACCGTTTTCCATTGTATGCGATGAAGCCGGCAAGATATACATTGTAAAGAGAGGAAATAATTTCAGTTCAACCAAAGAACTGCTCTCAGAGATAGCGTTGACAAGTGATTCTTATCCTGTCGGAATCGATATCGGCAGCGGCAGAGGCGATTTTGTGCCGGCCATGCAAGAGATCCTGAAGGAGGTCTACCCAAGCGCCGCATTTATAGGAAATGAAAGAGGCTCTGATGAATTCGACGATAACTTAGGAAGATTAGGCATCTTTTTTGTAGGTGATGCGGAGAATCTGCCGATTAAAGATAAAGCCGTTCAAATAGCCACTATTAATAATTCCTTCAGAGAAAAGAGCGGAGATTACATAAAAGAAGCGGCGAGAATTTTAGACAGAGACGGAGTCTTATTATTCCTACCGTATTGTTTATGGAATAATTTCCGCGGGCAGTTCGTAAGACAGATGCTCGAGAGCGGTTTTACCGTGGAAGAGGTAAGATTGCCGGAGGATTACCCGCGCTCCAGAGATTATGTCGATAATGGCCTATTATTAATTGCAAGAAGATTGGATACAAGCGATGAATTGTGCACCAGACGGATAGAAGACTTGACCTTCCTGCTTGAATATGTACAGTCTCAGGTTGTATTAGAAGATAAAGGTACTACCGAGCCATTATTGTCCCAGCCTCTCAAGGGAACAGGGGACGGTTCAGAAAATACCGCCCCGCCATCCGGCCCGATCGGCATCCCGAAAGGCTCTCCGGCGCATATATTTGAGATGCTCTGTTTGCAGATACAGCCGCTGACCATGGGGGAGATAGCAAGGCTTAAGGTAGTGGATAGGGCTGTACAGACCATAGAGAAGGATGTGCAGAGTCTGGTCTATTTAGGATTGGCAAAGAAGGTGCCGAAAGAGGGTAAGACCGCTTATAAGATCATCACATTGAATAAAAGAGAAAAGGCCCAGGTAATGAGCCTTCTTAGGCAGCTGGGGTATCGCGCTTATACAAGAGATTTAAAGAAGGTAGAAGCGCCTATAGGAGAGATTGTAAAAGAGGCGCTTAGCAGGATTGAGCCGAAAGAGATTAATGTACACCCCATTACATTGCGCCTTGCCATTATATTGCGCCTTGCCAAGGACGGCGTAATGCCTATGGCGGGGAAAGGAGATTTTTATGCAAAAGATATAAAAGTCATAGATGATATCGCGTCAGAATTGACCGATGTTTATTATACATCCGCTTTCATAAGGACTATTACAAAAGTTAAAAAGACCCAGTATTTTAGGTTGCTTAGGAGGTTAGGCATACGGAGGATTGAGACAGAGGACGAGGTATATCTCAGAAGAGAGGATGCAATCTATTTTGCATCCTGGGTAAGGCTTAAAAAGAGATACACCATACCGCGTAAAAAAGCAAAGGAACTTCTTGGCGTAACCTCGGTTGCTGCAATATATGCGCTAAAGCAGAAGATACCTGATATGGTCTTGACGATAAACCGCGTAGAGTATTTATCAAGAGAAGCCGTCATGAGAGAGGTAAAGAGGCGGGATGTCTCGCGATTAATCCCGCCGGGTTATATATCAGTTGATGAATTACAGAAGATGCTGCAAAAAGAATTTCCAGGGATTAATAAGGTCACCCTCGATTATTTGCTAAGGACAAGAAATGAAATCGATGCAATTAAGATATTCAACCCTGTAAACAAGACAGAGTGGAATTATGTATCTATAAAGGATATAGAGAAGATTAAAGCTGCAATAAGGGGCATGAGGGGAGCGCCTTATGTGCAGGTTTTACAGATAGGCGATATAAGAGATGAAGCCCTTTATCCTACGAAGACGGCAAAAGCCGTAACCGGCCTGCCGTACCATATCTTTACCACTGGCGTGAGGAAGAGAAGACTGGAAGGGGTCCCGGGCGGCAAAGGCGGGATTACTACCTTGATTAAAGGAAGATCGATAAAACTTGTCTATGCATTGCAGAATGAGGATTTTAAGAAGCATATAAGATTGCTCAAGCGTCTTAAGCGGATGATAGAAGACGGCAGGTTGACAAGGAAGGATTTAAGGCGAGACCCCGCCGCACTTAAAGACGAGATAGATAATGCCATTATGGTGTTATTAAATTTAGCCCAAGTGAGAAGAGATGAAGTAGATGCTGGCGAGATAGAAAGTAGTATGGCAGAGTTACAGCTCGATGAAGAGACCATTAAGAGATACCTCAAGCTGCCTTATGGGGAGGTTAAAGGCAAAGCCGGAAAGAGGATTAGAAGGATGCCTGCCGAATATGAAGGCTTATCCTTATGCAGACCGGAAGATATCGTAGATAGCCCGCTTCTTAAGGAAGCGCCGTTTACTTTTGAACCGGAGAGCGCCTACTATAGGATACAAGACGTAATCGATCAGCTGCAAATCGATGCCAAGATGCTAAAAGCCCTGATAGATAGAAAGATATTGCCTGTCAATGAAGATGGATTGATAAGGGCCTCGGATTTTGAGCTGATTAAGGAGGTAGTAAAAAACCTTACTCATGATCTCTATAGCCTCGATTCAATAGCGGTGTTATTAGATATAAGTAGAAGCACCCTTAACGATCTTCTTAAAATAGAGAAGATAACTTCTAGACGCATAGGGATCAAAGCGTATGTCAGCAAGGAGGATGCCGCATTTTTAGTTATAAGGAAGAGATTGATTGATAAGCATCTCTTTGCCCGCAAGAGGGCGGCTGAAGTATTAGGCGTTAAACCCAAGAGCGTGGGTCTACTGATCTGGAAAAAGAGGCTTCGCACGGTTATGATAGGAAAGGTAAAGCATGTCACAAAAGAGAGCGTGTACGGACGTCTGCATGCAAGGACCTTGCCGGATGGCTGCATATCCTTGCCGGAATTATTAGAAGAGATTAAAACCAAACCCCTCTTTAGCAGTGTAGATTACAGCACTGTAAGATACGCTGCTTCCCAATTGAGAATACTGAAGACCGGGGTTGATAAGAGAAGTAAGGTTAGAATCGTTTATGTCCCGAGAGACAAGATCGATAGAGTAATGGATTTCATTAAGAAGCACAGTCCGGCCGTGAGAGATTTACTTTCCATAAAAGATATAGAGGACGACGAATATTACCCAATAGAGGTTGCAAGGGTCCTTACAGGCTTACCCGCTAAGACTATAAATTATCAGTTGACTAAGGGTAATATTGAAGGTGTCCGGCCGCCCGGTATGCTGAAACATGTCCTTATAAAGGGTAGCTCGATTAAAGGGTTATACAGAACGAGAGAGCCGTATTGGGAGGCCTTGAAGAAGGGCAAGGTCTATCCGGCGGCTGAGATTGCCGAGAGGGTAGG
>JABMRJ010000138.1 GCA_013202745.1 Candidatus Omnitrophota bacterium | reverse complement strand
TCTTTGCCCAATTCTATTGAGTAGATTTCATCACAAAAATTTTTGATTTTATTTATCATATCCCCTTTATAAGTGCCGGTCTCCACAAAACTACGGATATTAAACGCCTTTATATGCTTTTTTATAACGTTTTGCTGGATAAGAATCCTGCGACGGCCGGCAATGGTCCTATAAATACGCCAGAAGATACCATGTTTTTTAGTTTTCGTAATCTTTTGCTTTTCAGCCATTTTATCACCTTGATACTTTATAGACGTGGAGATATTATACACCTTTATTGCTAAGCTTGGCAAGAAATACTTGGTGTCCAAGCAGAAGGTTATACATTATTTTAACTAGGTTTGCAAGTGGGTAGTTCCTAAGTTATGGGGACAGGTTGCAGAGTAAATTTGCACCCGGTACAAAGCATGGAAAGGCCCTATCAGCATGGTATAAACAGATAGGGCCTTTTCATATGTCTTACTTAAATTACTTGCCTAAAAGAAATTCAGGATTCGTGATTATTGCATTATATGGAGGTAACACAAAGGTGACTGTTTCATATGCACCGCAGATTGCCCTTCCTGCGAATCGCGCGAATCCGTCTATCACTCCCCACGTCGTTGCTGCAGCAATGCCGTTTTCTCTATAGATATCGCGAATCCCGATACCTATCTCAATAGGGCTAAAAAATACATTTGATAGACCTCTGCCGAGCTTCTTCACAGCTGTATCGGCATATGCCGTGCTGACTGTGAATAGAATCCCTACGATGACCATTAAGACGATAAACTTCTTCATTTGTTCACCCCCTTTTCAATATTTATGTAAGTATACCTGATAAAGATCCATTTTGCAAATACAATTGCTGATGACAATTAAAATCCGCTATAACTCATTACATTATTGATTGTTAGGATTGTTTTAAGGAGTTGGAAGATGGATCCTATATATAACGCCATTTTGCCCGTTTTAGCAACTCGATACTGCGGACTTATTCATCCTCTTCTGTCGAATCATCTTCTTCCGGAGGAAGTATCATAAGCTGCCAGTCACCGTTATCCTGCTTAAGCACCCCGACTTTAGTTGCAGTCCTTTTGGTAATCTTGTACCTTCCTTCGACTATATCATGTTTGACCGATTCTCTCCTTTCGCCGAAATCGTCCTTCCAGTCACACCATTCTTCACACTTCTCTTCCTTAAGCTCCTCTATCTCTGCCGGGCTATCCGGATCTTTTAGTATACAGCTCTGGCCGGCTTTTACGACCTTATAATCCGTTATGATGCCTTCCTGTGTCATGCTGTGAAAATATACCTCATTTTCGTATGCATTTACGGCCACCTGTATCCCGTCCGTCCATGTATCCCATCCGGTCCCCCTGGCGCCGCATATGGCAGTCGGAGTTTTGATTTCAAAGGATGACTCTTCATCCAGATGTTCAACAAGGGAGCGGATCTCTCCTTTTAAAAGATCGACACTTACGGGACCGACCTCAATAAAATCCAAGCGTGTCTTTTCTTTTATCTTCAAAGCATTTTTGAAATCTACTCCGAAACCCACTTCAGCCCAGGAATCATCTCCGGTTTTTAAGTTATCTCCAGCATTGAGTGTAATCCCTGATGTTGCATCTACCCATTCTGTGGCGTTTCCGTCTCTTATCTTTACGTCGCCGCCTACAAAGAGGAGGACCGCGTCATATGTCTCAAGGATTATGACCTCTTCCTCGATAGTCATATCTTTTCCGCTGTGCATATAGGCAAAGGCCCCCAAGAGGAGGCCTATGATAATGATCCCTATAAAATTGCGTTTTAAGAATCTCAATAGAAACATAGTATCAGCTTATAAGTAGATAGGTATATCAATCTCTTATTGGCCCGAGGTAAGCGCCAGGAAATTCTTTAATTTCCTGCTTCTAGTGGGATGGCGGAGCTTCCTTAATGCCTTGGCTTCTATTTGGCGTACCCTCTCCCTTGTAACATTAAATATCGACCCTACCTCTTCGAGTGTCCGGGGATATCCGTCGCCAATCCCAAAACGGAGTCTCAGGACCTTCTTCTCCCTGTCTGTCAGGGTAGCGAGCACATCTCCCATCTGTTCTTTGAGCATAGAGTATGCCGTCGCATTTGCCGGTGAGACGGCGCGTTTATCCTCAATAAAATCTCCGAAATGGGTATCACCTTCATCGCCTATAGGCGTCTGGAGTGATATGGGTTCCTGGGCAACCTTTAAGATACCCCTTACTTTATCAACAGGCATCCTCATGTCATACGCTATCTCTTCGGGTGTTGGTTCTTTCCCGTTCTCCTGGACAAGCGCGCGGGAGACCCTTATCAATTTATTTATCGTCTCAGTCATATGGACGGGTATCCTTATGGTCCTGGATTGGTCGGCTATAGAGCGCGTAATCGCCTGCCTGATCCACCATGTAGCATATGTGGAGAACTTGTAGCCCCTCTCATATTCAAATTTTTCTACTGCCTTCATAAGACCGATATTGCCTTCCTGTATTAGATCAAGGAATGATAGCCCCCTGTTTGTATATTTCTTTGCGATACTGACGACAAGCCTTAAGTTCGCCTCTACCAGCTCCTTCTTTGCCCTGATATGCTTCCATTCTCTATGTTTTACAGCTTTTATCTGCTCTTTTATCTTGGGATATGTCAGGCCGAATTCCTTCTCAATCCGCTGTTTTCTTTTCTTAAACTTTGCTATCTCGCCGCGGACACTCCTCCTGCGCATCCCTCCTATTTTCCTGTTGATATCCTCGATCTCATCGGCCATGAACTTTAACTTGGAGAATATCTCTCCTATCACACCTGCGGATAGTTCGCATTTACGAAGGGTATCTGCCAGGCGGTCCTTATTCCTGGTGCTCTTGATCGTACGGATCAGCTTCCTTAAGTTATTCTTTACCTTGTTTCTATCGGGGTCGGAATCGGGATTTACAAGGTCATCCATATTCTTCTTGTCTGCAAGAATCTCGTTTATTGCCTTGATCGCCTCTTTTTTAGAAGGCCTGCATTCAAGCACAGCCTTGGCAAACTTGCCTTCCGCTACTTTTATCTTTTCGGCGAGCCTGAGCTCCTCTTCCCTTGTAAGCAGCGATATCTGCCCCATCTGCCTCAGGTACATCTTGACAGGATCATCCGCCTGTACAATCCTTCCTGCCGGCTCTTCCCGTTCCTTAGTCTGAGGCTTACCCGCTGACTGCGGCTTGGTATCGGTCTTCTTCTTAGTCAAGGCATCTGCCGCTTCCTTGCTGTCTACTATCTTTATATTTTCATTCCCGAGCAGGGTAAATATGCGGTCTATCTCTTCTGAAGAGACTATCGTATCGGGAAGGATAATGTTTAGCTCTTCATAGGTAAGGCACCCCTTATCCCTGACAATCGCTATCAATTTATCTATAGACTTCTTTGCTTTAGCAC
>JABMRJ010000009.1 GCA_013202745.1 Candidatus Omnitrophota bacterium | reverse complement strand
TTCGACAGCCCGCCCAGCATATCGAATTTCGTCGTCCCCTTCTTATGCTCCACCGAACCTGCTGATAGGAAAAGGCAGCATTTATATATAGCATGGTTTAACATATGGAATATACCGCCGGCTATGCCTATTGGGTTTCCCGTGCCTATACCGAGCACCATATACCCCACCTGGCTGATGGCGCAGTAGGCAAGCAGTCTCTTCATATTATTCTGAACGAGTGCCATCATGACCGCCGCGATGACCGTAACGGCTCCTATAGACAGCAAAAATATCGACATAGAGGAATTTGGCTTTACAATAAATATATTCATGGAGAGCCTTGCCAAGAAGTATATGCCGAGTAGTTTATCGAGTGAGGCAGGCAATAAGCCCACAACCGGAATGGGTGCAACCTCTGATGAGTCGGGTATCCATGTATGGAACGGAATAGCACCCGCCTTTGCAAAGGCTCCGATCGCCAATGTAATAAATGCCGCTATCGCCAGACCGTTATTCAGCGGCAATGATATCTTGGTAATAGAGAATGTCTTTGCGAGATACCATATAATAGCCACGCCCAGTATCATCAGGGCATCCGTTCCGCCTACTATAATAAGTGTCTTCTTGCTTGCGGATGCGGCATTAGGACCACCGAGATTTATGAGTAGATAGAGTGTCAGGCCCAGGAACCCCCAGAATGTAAGGAATAGTATAAGGTCATTTGATAGCACGGCTCCGATAGAACCGCCTATAGTCATCAAGAGATATCCATAGTACTGATTCAGATTCTCTCTATCCTTCATGAATCCGAGCGAGTAGAATGTAATGAGGAATCCAAAGACGGATATAAAGAGGGTGACAAAACCGCTCAAGCTGTCCATCTGCAGAAGGAGAGTCTTGCCCAGGGCATATGTATAAGGCCTCTGCATAAAGAGCCTTATCGATACGATAACGGCAAAGGCCGTGACCAATAGCGCTATACCTTCCTTTAAGAATTTAATCTTCTTAGGGATGATGAGCGTTATTATCCCCGCTGCAAGCGGTATCAGTATAAGATAGAGTAAGTTGTTCATGCCAGTTCTTTACCTGTCATCCGTTTATACATCCTGCGTGTCTTATCCTGCGACATCTTTATCATATCCTCGCCGGTAAGTATGGTCTTTTTATCCTTACGGTTAACTACCGTCATCCTCTCCGTGCAGCAATAGCACGGGTCTATGGCAGCGAGTATTATCGTAGCATCTGATATCGTCTCGCCTATAACCGTCGCCTTAAATGTAGGGAAATTCATAAATGTGGGGGCGCGCACCTTATATCTCTCAGGAGAATTGGTGCCATCGCTCTTTACGTAGTGGAAGACCTCACCCCTCGGGGCCTCTGCGTGGCCTATACCCTCTCCTTCAGGAAGTTCTTTTGGATCTGAGTCTATGGGACCCTTCTGCATCTTCTGCAGGCACTGTTTAACTATACTTACCGATTCATATGATTCCAATATTCTTACAACGGCCTTTGCGAATACATCCCCATCTTTTTGTGTAATGACATTCCATTTAACCCTGTCGTAAGCTGCATACGGATCATCGCGCCTTACATCCTTATCTACCCCGGAGGCCCTTGATGTCGGCCCCAATGCGCTATAACTCAAGGCGTCCGCTTTGCTCAATATACCTACTCCCTTAAGCCTTGCGGCCAATACAGGATCATCCAAAACTGCCCCTTTAAACATATCGAGCGCCCTTAAGACATCATCCATGCCCTTCATTATACCCGGCAGATATTCATCTTCGATGTCGCGCCGCACCCCGCCTATCTTCATCATGCCGTAATTCTGTCTGTTTCCTGTAATAGCCTCGAATATATCGCAGACTATCTCCCTGTACTTCCATGCCCACATCCATACGGTATTATATCCGAGAAAATGTCCTGCAAGTCCGATCCAGAGAAGGTGTGAATGTATCCTCTCGAGTTCACATACGATGGTCCTTATATATTGTGCCCTGTCCGGGACCTCTACGCCGCTTACATCCTCCATGGCCAGTACCGAGGCCATCGGATGGCTCGTGGAGCATATGCCGCATATGCGTTCTACGAGGAATATTATCTTATCAAAGCTCTTTGACTCTGCTACCTTCTCTATGCCCCTATGGACATAACCTATCCTGACATCTATATCCGTTACGGTCTCACCATCTACAGTGAGCTGGTAAAATTCCGGCTCTTCCTGCAGCGAATGGTACGGACCTATTGGAATCGTAACCTTATGGCTCATTATTCCTCTTCCTTTACCCTTGCTTTATAATCCTCTTCCTTATAATCTCTCCTCAAAGGATACAACCCTTCAGGCCAGTTATCAGGGAGGAGGAGTTTTATCAGATTCGGATGGTTCTTAAAGTCTACGCCGAAGAGCTCATGTATCTCGCGCTCTATCCACTCAGCGCCCTTCATGATGGGCGTTATAGAATCTATCGAGAGATTATTCTTATCCAGATAGACTCTGAGCGATACGACGAGGCTCATATTTGCAAAACTAAAGTGATAGAGTATCTCCATGCCGTTTCGCATATCGACACAGCTCGCCGTGCAGAATCTCGCGTCTTGCCCATTAAAGATAAACTCTACAAAGTCTGTCAGGTCTTTGGGGTCTATGTCTATATATACCCTTCTTGTCGATTTCTCGAAGAGCTTCTTGATCCGCTTTGGGAACTTATCCTTTATGGCGCTTATGATATCTTTTCTTTCCACTATCAGCCTTTCTTAAGCTTCTCTAAAAGCTTAACGACACCGAGTATGATCGCTTCAGGCTTAGGGGGACATCCCGGTATATATACATCTACCGGTATGACCTCATCGAGCGGCTTCCCCACAGCATAGCTTCCTCTATATATATGCTGGGAGGCAGCACAATTACCAACAGCCACTACGACGCAGGGCTTGGGAGCCTGCTGATACACCCTCTTTACACGGGACTCGCCCAACTTATTTACGACCCCTGTGCACAAAAGGACATCCGCATGCCTTACGCTCCCCACAAGCAGCATACCAAAACGCTCTATGTCATACCTTGGCGTAAGGCAGTCGAGTATCTCTATATCACAGTTGTTGCAGCTGCCCGAACAGAGATGGAATACCCACGGTGACTTTAAGAGCGCTTTCATCTTTATACTCATCTATACTCCTATAAATGCAAGCACAACGGCCAGGATGGCCAATACCGTGACAGGCCCCCAGAAGAATTTAACCGCCTGGTCTATCCTGATCCTTGGATTAGTATTCCTAATAAGAACGATTATAACAAGTAAGAGGACATATTTCAATATGCCCCATATTATACCCGGGAAAGATAGTACTATCCCTCCCATGAATATCACTACTAAAAACATAGGTACGGTAAAGAGCATCGACGCCCTTGTAAGCTTAAATATCGCAAGGGGTGTGCCCGAATATTCTATTATAGGCCCGCCTATCAGTTCTGTCTCAGCTTCAGCCATATCAAACGGGACAAGGGCAAGTTTAGCCTGCATACATATTATCGCTACGACAAGCGCTATGAAACCCGATATATTAGTAGCAAATGCGCCTGATTGCGCCTGTATGCTCAATAATTCACCTATCCTTATTATCCCGCCTGCTTTTATCACAGGTACAAATACAGCCAGTACAAACGGGAGTTCGTAACTTAATAGTAATTTCATCTCACGCGAAGCCCCTATCGAAGCTATCGGATTCCCTGATGCAAATCCGCCCATGATAACGCTTATAGAAGGGATGGCGAGAAGATAGACCAATACTATGAGATCTCCCAGAAATCCTACCTTGGGATCCGCGATCATCACCCAGAGAATGGTCGATATGAGGGTAATGCTTACCAGCCCTAAGACGGGGGCTGTGAGGAATGTTATCTTATCCGCTGTCCTCGGCAGGATCGTCTCTTTACCCAATAATTTCACTACATCTATAAAAGGCTGCAGTACCGGCGGCCCGACTCTCCATTGCACGCGGGCGGTTACCTTCCTGTCAATCCAGCTTGCCAGAAGGCCTACTGTAGAGGTAAATAAAAAACCCGGTATTATTAAAAACCAAAATAGTATCTTCACTTCCGCGCTTTCTTTGGTATCTCTCTCTGCCAGTGTATAGAATGGACGACGAGGTTCTTGCCTATAGCATAGAGGTTCTTCTCTGCGTCTTCCGTGAAATCACCATATTTTACGGCCCCGCATGTACACGCCGGTACGCAGTCGGGTAGATCATCCCCTTTTAAACGGTCGAGGCAGAGGTCGCAATTATAGGCCATATAAGGTATAAACTCAGGGAGTATGACACCTGAATGGCATGCATGTGAGCACGTCTTACAGCTCGTGCAGCGCAGATTATATCTTCTTAGTATCTTATCCGCCCCTTTCTCAAGGGCGTTGAAAGGGCATGATGTGACACAGTTCTCTTTTTCGCACTTCCTGCAGGCAATAGAGTATGTCGCCACTTCCTGGAGCGACAATATCCCGTAGTTTCCCGGGTGATAATAGTAACTGCACTTCTCGGCGCACTTATCATGCTCCGCGAATCTATCCAGGTCTATTAATAGCCGTTTCACGTTCACTCCTATTTTGTCAGGCTAAAGCCTGACTTACAGCAGCTAAAAGCTGCTTCACGTTCACCCCTGCTTTGTCAGGCTAAAGCCTGACCTACAGCAGCTGTAAGCTGCTAATCCCATATATTCGGATAATCCTTTATCTTTTCATACGGAAATACGGGCCCTTCTTTGCACGCATAGAAATTTCCCACGCGGCAGTGGCCGCACTTACCTATACCGCAGCTCATATTCTTTTCCATCGAGAGGTATATATCCTCATGTTTAAACCCTAAATCGAGAAGCTTAAATGTGGCGAACTTCATCATTATAGGAGGGCCGCAGACAACACTTACGGCATCTTTTAGATCCATATTGAGGTTATCGAGTATTGTAGTGACGAGCCCGACATTGCCGTTCCACTTATCGTCGCCTTTATCCACTGTCAGGGTTACCTCTGACCTGCCATCCTTAGACCAGCCATCTACTTCATCTTTATATATTATATCGCCGGGTGTCTTTGCGCCGTATTTTATGAGGATCTTTTTATATTTCTTCACATCATTAAATAGAGCGTATATAAGGCTCCTCAATGGGGCAAGCCCTACTCCGCCTCCTACTATAAGTATCTCCTTATTCTCAAAATCTTTTAATGGATAGCCCATTCCATACGGCCCCCTCAACCCCACCACATCGCCCTTCCGCATTTCGTGCAGGCCCCTTGTAACCTTACCGACATTCATTATAGTAAAATCGAGCCTCGATGCCTCGTTGTGGTTAGATGATGGGGTAAACGGCCCTTCGCCAAAGCCGGGTATAGAAACTTCTATAAACTGGCCTGTCCTGAAACCCATATCCTTCTTCGGTTTAAGGACAAAGGTCTTTATATTGGAGGTCTCTTCCTTAATATCTATGATCTCGGCCGCGTTTAACCTGTATGGATTATCCATTTAGCTTCCCTGTACAACCCTCTTTAATACTTCCCTTATATCTATCTTGCCGGGACACGTCTCTATACAGCGGCCGCAGCCTGTGCAGCCGAACGTACCCAGGACATTCTGAAAAAACTCGAACTTCTTGTCAAATCTGTTACGGAGCCTCTCGTAAAGGTGCCTGCGCGGGTTAGCGCCGCCGGCCACAACGGCAAATCTATTATAGAGACAGGCATCCCAAGACTTATAGCGCGCCTTGAGCTGCCCTTTCATCTCATCAGAAAGGAAGAAACAGTGACACGCCGGGCAGCAGTGGTTACATCCGCCGCACTCTATGCACGTGGAGGCAAAATGTTCCCAGATATTGGTGGCTTGAAAGCCCTTCTTCATGGCCCCTCTTATGGAATCTCTATCAGGCACCTCTTTTTCGCGGACCATGCTCTCGAGGTTATTCTTAAAACTCTCCCTCTTGGAAAATTTATTCTTTATCTGGGACGCCCTTGCTTCCGGGAAGAGTGCCTTGTTTTTATCTATAAGTTCTTTACCCTTTTCTGAGCCGACTTCAATGATGAAATCATCTGTCTCTTTTGAGATGTTTAAATCGAAATCTTTTTCGACATAAGGGGTTATCCCCAATGAGACACAGAAACAGTTCTCCCAGATGAGGCTGCAGTCACATGATATGATGACCGTATCCTCTCTCCTTCTTGTGTAGAATGGGTCCTTGGGGTCTGTATTTTTGAAGACAAAGTCCTGTATGGCAAGCGACATGACGTCACAGTTCTTTACGCCTATCAGGACCTGGGTGATATGCCTCTTTACATCGGGCGTAGATATGTCGACCCTCTCTCTTGAGCGCGTGAGGAAACTCTTTATAGGCTCTGCGCTCCGTATCTGGTCGACTATATACTCCCCTTCGTACTTGGGATCGAACTTTTCGTAGTAAAGATTGTCCTTCTTCTTTACAGGAATATATACATCGGCCTCTTTAGAGAGATTTGCGAGGAATGTATGGAAATTTTCTTTTGTTATGCTATAGTGTTCGTTATTCATTATGAAGGTTTAATTATAATATAGTTTACGAGAATTGTCAATAGGGGGTCAGAACTTAACCTTCATAGCTCTTGGCGGGCAGGCCTTTACGCATAGCTCGCAGGCTATGCAACTGGAAGGGTCGAAATCGACTATCATGCTGGATCTATTTACAGTCAACGCTCCCGTCGGACAGACAGAGACGCATGCGCCGCAGTGCGTGCATACATTCTCGTCACGCGTAACATCCTGTGAAAGCGGCTGGATACTGACACCATTATCCTGTAGATATTTAACACCAGCTGCGTAATCCTCTTTCTTTCCGCTAAGTTCAAATACCATAAGCCCTTCCTCGTTTGGCGTGATACGCGCCTGGAGGATATTGAATACAAGATCATATTCCTTAATGAGCTTGTAGACTATCGGCTTATCGAGCAGCTTATGCGGAAATTTGAGAACCAACCTCTTCTTCACCATCGCTATTCCCCTAACTTTATATTGCCCCAGCTTGCGAATCTTTCACCTACTATCACGATCGCGCCTGTTATGCCGGGGATCGATCTTGCAAAATCTATCGCCTTCTCTATGTCCTGCGCGCTCTTGACCTTGTTTCCTGTCTCGGTCGCCACTGCATCTGCTAGCGCTGTATCTTTTGATATTATGCATGCGGCATCGGCCTTTCCGTAGCTTAAGGATGGGCCCACTGTGCCGCTGGATGTGCATACACCTAACGGTGTATTGTCTGCTATTATCTCAAATGTAAGCTTTCCTGTCAAGGGTGAATCTCCGGCAAAGACACCGAATCTTCTCTTTTTTAAACTCTTTATAAATATATCCCCTCCATTCTCCACTATGACATTCTTTGAAGATTTGAGGAGATCATTGCCCACGAATTCCGCTACTGCGCCGGCTACGGCCGCCATAGGGCCTACGCCTGCAAGTTTACCCGCCTTAGCCATCCGCCTTATAATAAGAGGGGCATCCTTCTCTACTCCAATAGGTCTTAATGAATCCTTAAATTCCGGTCTTGATGCTATATAGCGCTCGATCTTTCCCCTATACTTCTTGACCGCCTTTAGCGCATCTTCCTTCAATTCCCTATCAGCCATTATATATAGGTCTGTCTCTTTGTAGGTGACCCGCGTCTTCACAAGATCATCGCTCTTAACCCAATCCCTGTAGATAGAACGGTCGTCTCCTGCTAACATATACGCGGAAGCTGCTCCCCTTCAAGCATCTTTACGAGCCTAAGCCCTCCTGCCGAGGTATTCAGGCAGACTTTACCTTTATAATCCCCAACGCATTCACCTATAATATGCGCGCCCCTGGCTTGAGGATGGCGCCTCATCATCTTCAAGACCTTATCTGCGCCTTTTTTTGAGACGATCATAACGACCCTTCCTTCATTGGCCATATATAATGGGTCGAATCCCAGGAGTTCACAGATACCCTTTACGCCGGATGATACCGGGATCCGCTCTTCGTCTAAGACTATACCGAACCTTCTTCCGTCGACAAACTCATTCAATGTGGTCGCCAGCCCTCCCCTGGTAGGATCACGCATAAACTTGACTATACCGCCTGCCTTGAGGATTCCGGCTACCAGACTATTAACAGATGCGCAGTCACTCCGCACTCTTGAAGTGATATTCAGCCCTTCACGGGAAGAGAGTATACACACTCCATGCTCCCCTATAGCCCCGCTAACGATGATACGGTCTCCCTTCTTTACTCTATCGAGCGATAAATTTGTCTTCCTGGACTTCACGCCTATGCCGCTGGTAGTAATAAAGAGTTTGTCGCACATACCCTTCTCGACAACTTTGGTATCGCCGGTAACTATCTTTACACCGGCATTGTGCGCGGCCTTCTTTATAGAGCTGACTACGCGTCCCAAAAGGGCCATGTCGAGCCCCTCTTCCATGATAACACTCACAGCTATATACAGAGGTTCTGCGCCGCAGACGGAGAGGTCATTTACAGTGCCGCATATGGAGAGCTTCCCTATATCACCGCCCGGGAAAAATAGCGGATTTACCACATAGGAGTCTGTCGTAAAGACTACTTCCTGGTTTCCTATGCGGAGTATCGCGGAGTCGTCAAGGTTGGATAGGTAGGCATTCCGCAGATTCTTTAAAAATAGGTTCTTTATAAGGTCATGTGTAAGTCTTCCGCCTGAGCCATGACCGAGGAGTATTTTCTTCATCGAGAAAACTTATTCACTATAGGCATCCTTCTGTCCCTGCCGAATGCCTTTGGGGTAATCTTTACGCCCGGAGGAGATTGCCTTCTCTTATATTCATTTTTGTCTACCATAGAGATGACCTTGCGGACCGTCTGCTTTCCGTAACCGAGTCCCATGATCTTCTCCCTCGAGGAGTCCTTCTCTATATATGCATTCAGTATTTTATCGAGTATAGAATAGGGCGGCAGTATATCCCGATCCTTCTGTCCCGGTTTAAGCTCTGCAGTCGGTGCGCGCTTAATAGTAGTTTTAGGGATAAGGCTTTTTCCGGCCCGCTTATTTATATAGAGAGCCAGTTTATAAACAAGCGTCTTTGGAACATCCTTTATCACTCCGAATCCGCCTGCAGTATCACCGTAAAGCGTGCAGTACCCGACGCTCACCTCGCTCTTATTGCCAGTCGTAATGACGAGCCAGCCGAATTTATTGGAGAGGGCCATAAGCGTATTTCCCCTTATGCGCGCCTGGAGATTCTCTTCTGTTATGTCAGGGCTCTTCCCGCTAAAGATCTTCTTCAAGGACGAGATATAGCTTTTATAGATACTATTTACGGGTATCGTGATGAGCTTTATACCTAAGTTATTTGCAAGGCGCTTTGCATCAGCTTTTGTGGCAGAGGACGTGTACCTCGAAGGCATCGATACGGCGGTTACGTTCTTTCTCCCGAGGGCCTCACATGCAATAGCGGCGCTTACGGCAGAGTCTATGCCGCCGCTTAGGCCTAAAACGACCTTTTTAAAATCGTTCTTCCTGACATAATCTCTCAAACCCAAAGCCAAAGCAGAATGTATCTGTGCGATCGGTCTTTGCGGAGCCTCTACCCTGCTTATACTATTCTTTGGCTTACTTATATCAAGATCTGCAATGAGCATATCTTCCTCAAACTGTCTTGCCCGCGCAACGAGCCTGCCGTCAGGGCCATATATCAGGCTTCCTCCGTCGAAGACAAGCTCATCCTGGCCGCCTACGAGATTACAATAGCAGACGAACGCCCTGTTTTCGACAGCCCGCTTCCTCAACATCTTCTGCCTCTCTAATATCTTTCCTGCATGGTAAGGAGAGGCCGAGATATTTATAATGATACCTGCCCCGCCTTTTCTCTTTGCAGTCCTGTGGGGCCCGAGCGGATGCCAGATATCCTCACATATGCCGACAGTCGCCTTTGTGCCGTCTGCAAAAGGTATTATAGGGATCTGCGTCCCCGGTGTGAAATATCTGCGCTCGTCAAAGACACCGTAATTGGGGAGCTTGATCTTTCTGTATATATCTATAAGTTTACCGTCGTATATCAGGGCCGCTGCGTTATAGACGCCTTTTTTGTCATGATCGGGAAACCCTACAACTGCAAAGATTGATCTAGAGGCATCGATTATGCATTTTAAGTATCCCTTTGCATCTTTTAAAAACGCCTTCTTTAAAAGAAGGTCCTCCGGAGGATACCCGCTTATAGCAAGCTCAGGAAATATAACTATGTCAGAATATTCGCGCCTCGCCTTGAGTATAGAGCTTATTATCTTTTCGGAGTTGCCTTTAATGTCGCCTACCGTGGAATTTATCTGTGCGATAGCTATTCTCATCTTTTAAATCTCCCCATAATTTGGGCCTCTTCGATGATCTGCCCTTCCATGGCCTTAAGGAGGTCCTTCTTTGTTGCCCCGGGTTCCAGATTCAGTTTATTACTCAGGGCATATAGTTTAAAATAGTACCTGTGCACATTGCCCGGCGGAGGGCACGGGCCGCCGTATCCTATCCGCCTAAAATCGGTTATCCCCTGGTGTGCGCCATTTGGCAGAGTCCTATCCTTGGGCAGAGCCTCAAATAGTTCTGTCTCTTCAGCTGGGATATTATATATAACCCAATGGACCCATACCATCATGGGTGCATCCGGATCGTCGCATATAAGAGCAAGGCTCTTAGTCCCGTCGGGCACATTGCTCCAGCTCAATGGCGGGGATAGATCCGCGCCTTTACAGGTATATTTCGCGGGGATCGTCTCCCCTTCTTTAAATGCGGAACTCTTTATCTCTAAAGCCATGGCCTCATCACCTCTTAAGAAAATTATACTTGCTACAAGGATTATGGTGACAAAAAGTATTCTTTTATACATCTATTTAAAAATACCTTTTATTTCGGTGCCGCACTTTGAGCAATTTTTCCCATTTAACCCTACTATCTTGGATGAAAAACCGAGCCTCTCAATCAATATATTACCACAATTATAACATAATGTATCGTCTCTTTCACTAAGAACATTTCCTATATAGATATAGCGGAGCCCGGCCTCTTTTCCTATCTTTTCTGCTTTTCTTAAAGTCTCAATGGGCGTAGGCGCAGAGTCCTTGTATTTAAAATCCGGATGAAAACGGCTTATATGCCAGGGAATATCTTTATCTAAGCCTGCTATGAAACCGGCAATACCCTTCAGCTCTTCCTCTGAATCATTTTCTCCCGGGATGATGAGCGTCGTCACCTCAACCCATATCCCCAGCTCCTTCATGTACCTGATAGAATCGAGTACCGGCTCAAGCCTCGCCTTGCACACATCTTTGTAAAAATCGTCACGGAAGGACTTTAGGTCGCAATTGCATGCATCGAGATACGGCCTTATCGTATCGAGCGCCTCTTTCGTCATAAAGCCGTTCGTCACAAAAATATTATAAAGCCCTTTTGCTTTTGCTTTTTTTGCCGTATCATATGCATATTCAAAGAATATCGTAGGCTCCGTATACGTATATGATATGCTCCTGCATCCGGCCTTTTCGGCTTCCCTTACGACTTCCTCGGGCTTTAGCTCGTATCCGCCGGCAGTAACAGCGTCTATCTTATTCAATTGTGATATCTGCCAGTTCTGGCAGAAGCCGCACCTGAAATTGCATCCTACTGTTGCTATAGAGTATGATCTTGACCCAGGTTGAAAATGATAGAGGGGTTTCTTCTCTATCGGGTCCACGTGTGACGCTATCACCTCGCCATATACATGTGTATATAACAGGCCTTTCTTGTTCTGCCTCACCCCGCAAGACCCGAACCGTGACTCACTTATCCTGCAGAGGTGAGAGCATAGACGGCACTGCACTACGTTGCCTTCCAATTTTTTATAAAGAATAGCTTCTTTTATCATCTATCTACTCACTTATACAGGTATTCAGCGCTGCAGCTTCCTTCGGAAGATACCATGCAGGGGCCTACGGGGCGCTCTGGCGTACATGCCTTACCGAATAACCTGCAGTCCCCCGGGGTCTTTATCCCCTTTAATACCTCCCCGCAGATGCACCCTTTATCCTTACCGGTGCTCTTTATAGGGGGAATCTTAAAATTCTTCTCTGCATCAATTGATGAGAATTTTTTTCTGATGGCAAGGCCGCTGCCCGGTATTGTGCCGAGCCCTCTCCATTCGGAGTCTACCGTCTCGAATACCTCTTTTAGTATTGCCTGCGCCAATTTATTGCCGGAAGGTTTTACGACCCTATTATACTGGATATCAATCTTAGGGTCCTTATCGGTGAGTTGCTTTATGAGCATATATATGCCCTGCATAATATCGAGCGGCTCAAAGCCCGTTATCGCGCACGCCATATTATACTCCTTACTTATAAAGCCATAAGGCCTGGACCCTATTATGGCGCTTACATGCGCCGGCAGTATGAATCCGTCGAGCATTACATCTTTATCCTTGAGGAGAGCCTCGAGCGCCGGCGGCATTATCTTGTGGCCGCAAAGAACAAAGAAATTACTTACTCCCCTGGTTTTGGCCTCCTTTATAGCAGCAGCTATCGTAGGCGCTGTCGTTTCAAACCCTACACCGAGGAATATGATCCTTTTATCCGGATTCTCTGACGCGAGCTTTAGGGCATCAATAGTGGAGTATACGCTCTTTACATTTCCCCTCTCTGACCTTACCTTCTCTAAGGACGTTCGCGACCCGGGCACCTTCATCATATCGCCGAATGTCGCTATTATGGTATCCGCCATCTCTGCATAAGAAGCGGCCTTGTCGATATAAGATGTAGGTGTTACACATACAGGGCACCCGGGACCCGAGAGGAGCTTGATATTTTCTGGCAGTATATGCTTTAAGCCGAACCGCGCTATGGCCATGGTATGCGTACCGCATACCTCCATAAATCTATATTCTCTGTCGGGATCGAGGGTTGCCCTTATATTATCAGCAAGGAGCTTTATCCGTTCCTTATCCCTGAATTCATCTACATACTTCATGGTCTAAGCTCTCTGTATAGGTCCAGCGTTTCATGCGCCTTTTCCCTGTCCATCTTTTCAATGGCATATCCCGCATGTATTATTACATAATCACCCTTTTTTACACCTTTTAGAAATTGGAGATTAACCTCGCGCTGGAGCCCCTCGGCTCTTGCAAGGCCTGTATCGCCGTCTATCTTTACGATCTCCATGGGTATGCCTAAACACATATACTAACCTCTCGCGCTCGCTACTGCGGCCTGCCCTCTCGAGACCCCTGAGTCATTCATCGAAAATGCCGCCTGCTTATATACGCTGAAACCGGATTCTTCGAGGAGCCGCTCTGTCTTCTCTGTAAGTAAAGCATTTTGAAATACGCCGCCGCTAAGCGCAATTTTTCTTATCCCGCTTTTGGCTTTAATCCGCATGCACATATCATTGATTATCGCCGCTATGGTATTATGAAATCTGGCAGATACAATCTCTCGAGCCACATTTGATTTTATATCTTTGACTATTCCCATGATAGTCTTGCGCACATCTATGACAAGCCCCTTTTTTTGTATATCATAAGGATAAAGCCCTTCTTCGTACCACGCCTCTTCTGCGAGCCTCTGCAGACTCACAGGCGCCTGTGCTTCATGTGCGACTTTAAAGATAGAGCTTGTGATAGCTGAAGCGGCATCAAAGAGCCTCCCTGCGCTGCTTGTAAGCGGAGAATTTATACCCTTGCTTATCATACCCCTTAAGACCCGCCATTCCTTTACAGGGATCTTCTTTGTAAAAGGTATGCCGAGTCTTAAGGAGCTATCCCCGAAGGCATCATAAAGATAAGATGCCGCCATCCTCCACGGCTCTTTTACGGCCATATCCGCTCCGGGCATCGGCAGGTATTTAAAGTGGCCCATCCTCGTAAAGTCCTTGTAAGAAGATATAAGAAACTCCCCGCCCCAGATATTGTTGTCAGGGCCGTATCCTGTGCCGTCAAACGCCACGCCGATTACCTTGCCCTTAAGATCGTTCTCGAGCATACAACTCGCTATGTGGGCATGGTGGTGCTGGACCTCGATAAGTTCTCCGTTCTTAAGGGATAGGTCGCGGGCCAGGGCATGAGAATTATAATCCGGGTGCATATCACACACTATTACCCTGGGCTTTATTTTACGCATCCGGTCCTTTATGCTGGCTTCGTATCTGGCAAAGTTGTTATAATCCCCCAGATTCCCGAACTCGTTGCTGGTAAATAGATTGCCCCCTTTCACAAAAGAGAATACGCCCTTAGATTCGGCACCTAACGCCAAGACCGGCTTCTTGAATCTATTCATAGCTAATATTATACCAAACATTTGTACCGGGTGCAAATTCGTTCGGCAAGCTGTCCCCAAACTGAGCTCCAACCTGTCCCCTTGAAAAAAAATGTAATAAAATACGGGTTTTATGTGTCTACTATATATGAGGGGGTGTATCATGTCAAGGATGCCTAGGTTAATCGTAGATAATGCTTGTTATCATATTATAACAAGAGGGAACCAAAAAAAGTCTGTATTTTCTGCTAAGGAAGACTATCTCTATTATCTAAATATTGTAAAAAAAGCCAAAAAGAAGCATAAGATATTGCTTTATGGATACTGCCTTATGCCAAATCACGTACACTTGCTGATAGATCCGGAATCGGGTCAGGATATCCCAAAATTTATGCATTGGATCTGCCGGGGATATGCGGCCTATTTTAATGCTAAATATGATAAGGTAGGTCACTTATGGCAAGGTAGATTCATTAGCAAACCCTTGCTAAAAGATCAATACTTGATACATTGCTCAAATTATATTGAGGAAAATCCTGTACGGGCAGGATTGACACAAAAAATGGATGCATATTTATGGAGTAGCTACAATGAAAGATGCTTCCATTCTATCAAAACTACGCTTGACGAAATCAATATATATGGTTAATCGTATATATAGTGAGGGACAGGTTGGTATTCAGAATTGCACCCGGTACAAGATTAGAAGAGGAAGACGGCGGCGGCGATAACTGTCGAGTACCACCTGTTTGTCCCTATGACAGTGGACTGCGTGATATTGGTCGTGCGGACTATCTTGTCGCTTATGCGGAAAGATGCCTTCTTCTCATCCCAGCTCTGGTTCTCATCAAACTCAAACCCAAGCGTAGATGCAAGCATGGCAGCGGCTAAGTCTTCGGCATAATCACCTGCGGCCTCTTCAGTCTGGCCGAATGCATGGTGCTCGCTAAGATACCCGTATACGTCGGGCGCAGCGGGTATGGCGCATCCCACAGATGCCGCGATGAGTCGGTGCGGCTCACTACCGGAACATCTGGCAACGACCGCAAATGTCACCATGCCGGGAACGAGCTCCTTTATACCTTCGTTCTTAGATACAATCTTACAGTCGGGCGGAAATATGCTCGAGACCTGGACTATATTGCACTTCTCTATGCCGGCATCTCGCAGCGCAAGCTCGTATGACCTGAGCTCCTCTTTATGGGAGCCCACGCCTTTTGTAAGAAACATCTTCTTGGGGACGAGGAGCTTCTTACCTGCGGTAAGCATAATCTATTGCCCTTCCTTCTTTGTGCCGTTATTATCTTTTTTCGAAGCAATCTTCTTGCCGCCTACAAAATTATATCCGAGGAGCCTATATATAAGCTTTGCAGCCATAAAATCTGGTGCGACCATATCCTTTATCGGGCAGAGCTCTACGATGTCCATGCCTACCAGCTCCTTATGCTCTATTATGTAGTGGAGGAGATCAAGAATTTCATACCATCCGAGCCCGCCCGGTTCAGGCGTGCCTACTGACGGCATGATAGAAGGATCTAAGACATCAAGATCTATGCTTATATACAGGCTATCCCTGACAGAATCTTTTATCTTCTCTTTCCAGTTGGGTATATCCAATATATCATAAACATTGAAGACATGTACATTGGGATTGGGCAACGCGTTTTTCTCTTCCTTGGAGAAGCTCCTTGAGCCTACTATAGTGGTGGGGCATATCTCAGAGATGCGCCTCGCTACGCAGGCATGGCTCAATTTCAGCCCTTTAAAGCTGTCGCGCATGTCATAATGCGCATCGAGATAGAGGACGCTCATATCCTTGTTGGCCTTTGCGAGCGCCCTTACAGCACCTACCGAGACGGTATGCTCACCGCCCACTATGATAGGAAACTTGGAATCCTTGATGAGTGATGCAACTTTCTTCTCTACCTGTGCAACCATCTCCTCCGGAGGGAAATTATGGACCTCCAGCTCGGCCGCAGTATGGATACCTATCCTGTATGTATCCTTCCCCAGCTCATCATCGAATAGCTCCAGGTTCCTTGAGGCATCGAGTATGGCACGCGGGCCATTCTCTGTCCCCGGCTTATAACAGACGGTCTTTCCGTATGGCACAGGCACAATGACCGCTTTGGCTTTTTCATATGTCGAGCAGTCGTTATCTTCGCCGCCGAACTGTACCGGTATGAGTTCTTCCTGGGATATCTTATTTTCCATATTTTGCTCTCAGTCTATCTGAGACTCCTACATTAAGGTCCAGCACCTTCTCGGTATTCTTCTCACTCATCGTGCCGCAGCCGCAGCTGGGAGTTACCATGAGTGAATCGAGTATTAAATCCTTATCTATACCCTTATCAATTAAATATCCGAAGCCCTCTTCGAGCTTCTTTATTAAGCTATCTTCTGTCTCTCTATCTATCTCATCCGACGTGGGGACTATCCCCCATGCCAGGAATTTATCTGCTTTTAAAAAATCTTTAAGTGCGTCCGGATATAGCGATATCGCTTTTAAATAACCGTACGCGTCAAAATTCAATATATCAAGCCCGAGCTCCATTAAAAGTGACCAGTCTGTATTACCGCAGCAATGTATGCCTGCAAGGGCACCCTCCTGATGCACTGCAGAGACGACCTCACCTATCTTTTTGGTCACATCATCTCTGTTTATATTTACAACGCTCGATCCCAAGCTGACGAGATACGGTTCATCTATAAATATGATTACATTATCATGGATCCGCTTTAGCTTCTTTATCTGGTCGCGCGCCTTTATCGCCAGTATCTTGGGTATTATCTCTGATAAATCATTGTTGTATAGTATCGACTGTTTCTTTTCATCGGTAACGGATAGGCCGAAGCTTATAGGGCCTGTAACATGCCCCTTAAGAAAGGCTGCTGCATTTAAGCCGGCTTTCGGAGCCTGGGACAAAAATTCATAAAATCCGGCTGCGTATTTTTCCGTAACTCCAAAATATTTCAAATCTGCGTCGAGGACCTTCTGATACGCCTTCTCGAGCGCACCGAGCAAATCCTTTGACGTATCTACCCATACGCGCTTCTTGGCCTCATCTATCACAGCGCCGGGGAATCCTTCCATAAACTGCGCATACATATTTTCAAAGAACGTTCTCTTCGGCATCTGAGGCCAAAACGGCACATCCCTGTAAATGCTTAAGATCTTGCTGCACGCCTTCCGCGCATCAGTATAAGGAACGCTTCCAATAGCCGTCGCTGAGAGTTTTCTCTTCAAATTTTTTTTCATTTTCAAAACAACTATATCACAAAAAAATCACTTTGGCAAACTCTAATTGCTTCCGTGGCTAAAAAATTATACCGCTGGGGAGGGCATGCGGTGCTTGCCGGAGCGACTGAGCAGACTCTAGCTGTTAGCGCAACACTTAAGTCTGGTATAATAGGCCAGAAGAAAGGAGTGTTGCATAT
>JABMRJ010000137.1 GCA_013202745.1 Candidatus Omnitrophota bacterium | reverse complement strand
CCATGTCAAGATAAAGGCCCTCCGGAATTTTCAGGATTGAAAGCGCCATTTATCACAAAATGCTTTACTGTTCTTCCTGCTGAATGAGAAAAAAGAGGGGTCAGGTCTTGACATTTAACACAATTGCTTTTCTATTGCCTTTATTAGACCGTTCAGCTTTGCTTTTCTTTTCCTATTTTGCTCAAGCCTTCTATAGACCTGACTTACACCTGCATAACCTATTTTACCATGGAAAGATGCGATTTCAGAAAGCTTTTTTTGAGAGTATTTTCGCGATAAATATATCGATATCTTTCTTCTTAACCTATAGTCATTTTTAATGTTCTTTGTCACAAGTTGGTTAATCATTTCAAGCGTAGGCACATTTCTCTCTTTTAATAGTTTTAAGACTGGGCATTCTGTATTATCACTTTTATTAATAACTCTATTCTGTATATGCTTCAGAAACTCTTCGCTTCCCACAACTATTCCCTTTCTGGTGTTCTCTTCAATGGCTTTTTTCTTCTCTTCTAACACATCACAAACAAACTGCTTATACAGTCTTTTAGCTTTAGTTAAATTATTATTGAACTTAGAAAGTATAAGATCTACATTTAAGTAGCGTGGCGGTACTATGTTTTGTGTAAAATATCTATAGCTTGACCATATATATTGATCTGGTGAAGATGCTATCCCTGCCCTGACAGGATTTAAATGAATATACCTAGACAGATGATGCAAATATTCATCTTCTTCTATAAGAAAATCCTTGAATCTACCCTGATATAGCGGGCCTGTTCTTTTGTGTTTAAAATTATAATAGAACGCATAACTGCCATTAAGAAAGTGCATGATTTGGCTTAGATTGGCTCTTGGGGTCTGCAGGATCATGTGATAGTGATTACTCATAAGGGTGTAGGTATGAAAAATAGCATTATATCTAACAAAGGCATTGTCCAAATAATACAAAAACTTAGCACTATCCTCATGTTGACTAAAGATGTTTCTTCTTTCTAGACCACGTTGTATTACGTGGTAAAAAGCGTTTTTATACTCTATTCTTAATGGGCGAGCCACTTTATTATTCGTTCCACATCATACATTCATCTAATGCAAGCCTGGCATAAAATTTTAAATCCTTATCTGGATTTTCGTTATAGATCTTTAATGTATTTAACGCGGCTTTAGTGGGATGATGTGCCAATAGCATTAAAATGGCTTCTTTTGTAGATGATTTACAATCTCCCCTAAGTAGTAAGTCTCCAATTTCTTTTATTGTGCCTTTTGGAATTTTGTTGTAATTTTTAGGCAAGAGGGAATGGCCTCCAATAAATTTACTCATACTTGCGCCATCTGCGTTTTTAGCACCCGTTACCATTGATACCTGCGTAGCTCTTCCTTGTTTTAAAGCATTTATCAGGAATTTCCAAAAATTTTCCTCAGTATTACATGCCTCCTTTTTAATATTGTGAATTCTTGCCAGAATTAGCAATTGGTAACATTATTCCATCCTTCAAAGAAGGAAGCAATATTAATAACTAAATTTTGAAATTTTTAACAGGAATGTTTTTGGGCTGGAATTACTTAATAAACCTTGCGCTATTTTGAGAAATGTTAAATGTCAAGACCTGACCCCTCTTTTTTCATTCTCTTTCTCCACAGGTAAGTCATCTATGTCTTCTTTAATTGTATTTATAACACCTTGCTTTATTATGGTCATTACTTCGTCGAAGAAGTATGGGGGGCGCTTCGTTATTATTAAAGTTGTCTATGTGTCGTTTTGGTGTTTTCATGGTTGTCCTGACAAATTTAACCTGGCTAGAACACTATTTTTGAAAAACAGAAGAAATACTCCCCATTATTTTATCCGCTTTATCCATGTCGTTGTTGACCGTTTCAAAAATATTAAAAGACTCATTTACATAACTAATTTTCTTTTGCTCAAGTCCTAAAACTAACTTCTTGAAACCAATTATATGCGTTTCTAAAATATCGGTAAACAAATGGTGTAGCTTGATATGTTTATTGGGCGGCTCAAGCCTTCTATGTTCTTTAAGAATATCCTGAAAAGATGCAACAAGCACCCTAAACTGATTGATAGCTTCTTCGTTAGCTACTAAATTATCTATTTCGTGTTGATACTTATTTAATAAGTCGCCAGCAAGTTCTTCAATTACGCCTATCTTATAAACATGGTCATAATATAGTTGCAATTTTTCTGTTTTTTCGTTGTTAGCATTTGACGTTTGTGGAATAACTAGCGCTACAAAAATTAACAAAATAATAGTTATTTGCTTTGTTTTGATTAACATCTTATTTCTCTTTATGTTTAGTTATTTTTTGTTTTATTTTCTCTGCAACATAAAGTAAAAGGACTAAGAATATTAAACCTATTACCATGTAGGCTTTCAAATCCATTATAGATATAATGTTCTCTAAAAATAAGGTGTGTATAATCACAAATAAAATCAAACACCCAAAAACTAAAAAAACAATTTTTGTATTTCTCATCTCTTATAATGCACCATAAGCAGCTAGATAGTATCTCAGGCTTTCAAAACCATAACGAATAATATCTGCAACGTCTTGTGTTGACATCGGAAATACCAAACCCGATATCTTTTCCCTAACATTCCCAACAAAATTACGTATTCCCACTCCCCATTGTTTAAATTTACTAGCACTTGTAGTTGTTTGGGATTGAGCTTTTTGAATCGTCTTAACAGTCATCTTTTGACCAACATTAGTATTTAAAGAATTACTTAATTTCGCTTCAGGCGTAGAAGGTGTTTTAATGCTTGCACTTGTTCCAGGAGAAGAAGCTCCTGCATCTTTAGATGTTGGTTCTGCTGTTCCCTCTGCTCCTGAGGCAACAAGAGGAGTTCCTGCTTGGGTTGCCTCTGGAAACAATGGATGGCCTTGCAATACACCCATAGCACCACAGACAATTGCTCCTACTCCTGCTCCAAGGGCTGCTCCTTTGACAATATCTTGTATATCTCCTTTTCCGCCTGCATAACCGCTTGATGCACCTGCGCCAGCACCTCCAACACCGCCCATTGCCATTTCACCAACGACGTTGGTCCCATAGCCCAGTTCGGCCATCCCACCTACTGCACCACCAGTTACAGTTCCTGCCAACACACCGAATAGCATGCCAGAGCCTATATTTCCTCCTCTTGCTGCTGCGCTCATGCCTCCGACAATTGCCCCTGAGACTTGTGCCATAAGTGTTGGAAGCATATAAGGGGCGGTGTAGGGTGCAATAACTAAAATTACAACTGACACAACAATCATTGCAATAGCTAGTATGCCCTGCCAGTTATTTTTAAACCAGCTCCACATTTTGCTCCACCATCCATAACCCGTAGGGTCTACGTATTTTACAGGATTATTTCGACAATACGCATAACGGTTGAAGTCTTGCGGATCGTAAGGTCTCTGGATCGTAGGATCAGCTGTGATAAACCTACCCAATTCCGAGTCGTAATACCTCGCCCCATAATAATGTAAACCTGAGGTGGAGTCGTAGGTCTTGCCCGTGAAGCGCTTGTCGGTATCGTAGGAGTTGTCTTCTGCAGCGTAGGCAACAGAGCCGAAAGGCTTATATTCAAAGAGCGAGACACGCGAACCGCTCTCATCGGTGAGGATATTGGACGAACCTATGTGGTCCGAGTGGACGAAATATGCGTGTATTTCGTCATTGTCTTCTTCTATCTCACAGACCCTTGAGGAGCCCATGAAGACGTTCTTCTTAGATTTTACTACTTCGTTCGTGGTATTGTCAATCGTAATCTCATATGATGATCCTATGTATATAGTGGTGCGGTCTTGGTAGGTTCTCTTGACCCTTCCCCCATCTCCATCATAGAGATACTCTGT
>JABMRJ010000136.1 GCA_013202745.1 Candidatus Omnitrophota bacterium | reverse complement strand
TGATACACGTGAAAGCCAGAGGTGTATTGAGATAAAATATTAAAATATTGCGAAAATATTGTATTTTTGCTACAGTAGGGGTGTCTTTGGGTTAGTCTATTAGAAAGGGAAAGAGGTCATATAGGCTATTTTGTATGTTTTGTAAATGTGTCTATTAGTTCTTTGCCTTTGGGGGTTGCTTTTACTTTGCTGTTTATCAATATATCCCTTGCACTCAACTCCTTGCCGTAATACAAAGCATTAGCCCCTTTATCTTCATCGATAGAGAGCCCTTTTAGACCCATGCCTGCAAATAGTCCCTTTGCCCTTGAGTATGTAAATATACCGCCCTTTAGCATGATATCTGCGCCCATCTCCATGTTTCTGCCTATGGGCCCGGCTACTAGGGCTGTATTTGTGCCTATGTTGAGCTTGTTTGCAAGCATCCCTTCAAAACCGCGTTCTGTTGGGATGACGAAGATTAAGTCTATGGCCTGTCCTCCAACCTGCCACCCGAAGCTTAAGCCTTTTACTGTGAAGAATGCCGGAGGTGACCACTTCTTTGTCTTGGAGTCCCTGTATGAGACCACCCCTTCCCCATACCTGCCTCCAAGGAAGAAGGCACCCTTGATGGTGGACGGGAATATGGCTATGCCGGTGGCATCCTTAAGAAGGTTTTCGGGTATACCCTTTTCAGGCATCTCTGTTACTTCCTCAAATACTATTGCACAGTCATTAATGAGGGAGTTGAGCTCTTCATCCGCAAGGGTTGAGTTTGCATAAAATAATGCGGCAAAGATGAGTATGGCTGATAATAAGACTCTTATCTTTTTCATTTTTATTATCCTTTCTTTTTTCTGCTTTCCGTAAGCCCTCTTTCTATGATCCCCCTCAGATCATTTAGCGCTTTTCTGTTTAAGAGAAAATGCGCGCGGAGGCGCGACTCGATTATCTGTAATTCGAAAAGATCCTTCTCTTTAATGTGCTTGAGCGTAATATTCATTATCTTACTCCTTTTTAGTACTTTCTTGCACCCTGCGGACGCCAGCTTGGCGAAATCACCTTTTCGTGTTTATCTAAATCGGTAATCGATGCAAACTGTATGGTATCTGAGCCGAAGATTGTGTTTATCGCATCCTTGGCCTTATCGAGTCTCCTCAACTTTTCGTCTTCTTTGAATAAAGATAATACAGGAAAAGATTTCTTAAGGTTCTGCACGCTTACGCCTATCAGCCTTATGGGCTCCTGCAGCTTTAAGCCGTTTAGTATATTGGTTGCTACTTCGAAAATTATCTTTGTATTACTCGTCGGAATCTCTATCTTTTTCTGTCTCGTGAAGGTCTTAAAGCTTTTGTATCTTAATGTAATGGATATGGTGTCACCTATGAGGTCCTGCCTCCTTAAGCGTGTCCCCACCATGTCTGATAGCCTGAGGAGGTGCCTCGATAGCTCCTTTCTGTCCCTTATGTCGCGCGGGAGTGTCAAGCTATGGCCCATCGATTTTTCTTTCACTTCATGCCTAAAACTTGTTACAGAAGAGTTATCTATGCCTCTTGCCATGAAGTAGAGCTTCTCCCCTACTACGCCGAATCTATCTACAAGAGATGTTATCTCTACCTTAGCCAGTTCGCCGCAGCTTTTTATACCCATCCTGTTGAGCGTTGACTTTGTCTTTCTACCTATTCCGCATAATTCTTCGACAGGAAGGTCTGCCAGAGTATTATCTATCTCATCGGGCTTTATATGTTTTATGCCATCGGGCTTGGCCATATCGCTTGCAAGCTTTGCCATGAGCTTGTTTGGAGCTATGCCTACAGAGGCGGGAAGGCCTGTCTCATCCTTTATCCTCTTTTTTATCCGCTTTGCCATCTCTATGGGAGGGCCGAATATTTTGGAGAGACCCGTTGCATCTACAAAGAACTCATCTATGGAGAATACCTCGACGAGCGGGCTGAAGTTGTCGAGCATCTTAACCATCTGGCTGCATATGGCTGTGTACTTTTCGTGTTTTGCGGTTACGAGGATTATGTCAGGGCAGACGCTCTTTGCCTGGGGGATATTCATGCCTGTCTTTACGCCGTATTTGCGGGCCGCATAAGATGCGGTAACGAGGACGGTCCTTGTGTTTGAGCCTGTAACGCCTATGGGCTTACCCTGGAGTGATGGGTCATCCCTCTCTTCTACGGACGCGAAGAAGGCATCCATATCTATATGGATTATCACAGGCACCTTTTCCATGGAGAGTTATATCGCCCTTGCTCCTTTTTCGCCGGTCCTTATCCTGTAGATCTTTTCAAGAGGTATTATCGCTATCTTTCCATCTCCGGTTTTTCCGGAATATGCGGCATGCATTATTATCTCTATGATGGATTTAGCCTGGAAGTCATCTACATAGACCTCGATCTTCACCTTATCAACAGATCCCCTTCCTATGGCGCGCGATTTGCCAAAACCCTGGATCTTGGTTATGGTAAGGCCTCCTACGCCGGTCTTTCTCAGCGCGGCGCAGACTTCATCGAATTTTTCAGGCCTTATTATACATTCCAACTTCTTCATCTTGCCTCCTTGTTATCTTTATACCATTTACAATATTTTCTTATCACGCATTTGTTATGTATAGGGTTTACTGCGCGGCACACAACCCTGCCGTGAGTCACTAAAAGATGGTTGAATGTTCCCCAGTATCTCTTTGGGATGATCCTCATTAGGTCAAGCTCAATTTTGCCGGGCTCCTTCTTTTTCGTAAGCCCCAGCCTGCCCGATATCCTCTTGACGTGGGTGTCTACTGCTATCCCCTCGGACTTTCCGAATGCATTCGAAAGGACTACGTTGGCCGTCTTTCTTCCCACGCCGGGCAGCCGCACGAGCTCATCCAAGGAATCGGGTATCCTGTTGTTAAACTCTGCCTCCACCATCTTACCCATCTTTATGATATTCCTGGCCTTGCCCCTGTAGAGCCCTATAGAGCGTATCTCTTTTTGCAGAGATCTTATATTTACCCTTGCGTAATCGCCAGGTCTTCTATATTTTTTAAAAAGATGCGGCGTTACCTTGTTTACCATCCTGTCTGTGCATTGTGCGGATAGGATGGTAGCGACCAGGAGGTTTAACGGGTTATTATATTTCAATGAGCTCTTTGCTCCGGGATATTCTTTTTTTAAGACGCTTATTATATTACTGACCCTTCTTCTCATTGGTACTTGTTGTAAGAGCATATGGCGCTAAAAGGGTTCCTTATCTTCTCTTTTTCAATATTCTCATAATACCCAAGCGATATGAGCATATCGACCTTCTTCATCATGGGTATCTTAAGGAGCTTTTTGACCTCTTTTTCATTGAACCAGCCGAAGAGGCAGCTTCCTATGCCGAGCTCAGCCGCCTGTAAAACGAGGTGTTCGCATGCTATGCCGATATCTATAAGGCAGTATTGAGTTCCCCTGAATTGCCCTCCTATCTTTGCGAAGAAAGTGCTCTTTTCAGAGACGACCGCTACCATTACAGGGGCAGTTATTGCGAAGCTATTCATGCTGTATATGCCTGAGAACGCCTTTTTACAGAAAGCGTCTTTAAGATCCTTATCATTTACTACTATGAACTTCCAGGGCTGGCTGTTACAGGCAGAGGGTGCAAGGCGGGCTGCTTCAATACAGGTCTTTAATGATTCGTCATCTATGGGTTTGTCTATATACCTTCTTACACTTATCCGCTTATGTGCCAGCCTGTTGAAGTAATGCTCTTTCAATAGATCTCCTTATTTAAACCAGTCTATGCACAGGGATATAAAGTCATCGAAATTATTCCCGAAGAAGAGGTCTTCCGCATGGAGGCCGTTTTTTATCACAACAAGCTTCTTGGGCTCATTGGCTTTTTTATATAAAGAGACACTGTGGTTGTGGTTTATTATGGTGTCCCTGTCGCCATGGACAAATAGTACCGGCACAGGTGATATCCTACCAACAAGATCTATGGGTTTGGGTTTTTCAATCAGTATATTTCCAAGTTTAACGTTTGCCATATTCCATTCAAACTTCTTAACAGTGGCCTTCAAGACGGCCTTATCGAGAAACCTATTCTCAATCTTTTTAAATTCCGTCGGAGAGCTTACCGCCATGAGTTTTCCAACAGACCTCTTTGACGCGGCTTCATTTATAGCAATAGCGGCCCCGAGTGAAAAACCCATAAGCCCTATATCCTTATAACTCTTTCTTGCATAAGTCACGACAGCTTCGAGGTCGAGATGCTCACGGGATGTGAATGTATATAGGCCGCTGCTCTTTCCGTGCCCTCTGAAGTCCATGGTTATGATATCGAACTCATCATTCAATCTCTCTGAGAGCATAGAGAATGGTTTCGAGTCTTTGTACATCATGAAGCCCGGGCAGATTATAATCGCCCTGTCGAAACCATTGCGGTAATGGTTTACAGATATCCTTATGCCGTCCTCTGTGGTTAGAATAGTCTCTTTCATATAAGTTTTGGATTAGCGGGGGTCTTGTTTCAGGAGCCGGAAGATCTTAGAGATATTCTTCGTCAGCTTACTTATTGCGGCAAGTTCTTTTGCGCATTCACGGGCATCTTTGGCTGGTATACCTACCACGATCTTGCCGGGCTCTACATCATCCTTAACAGCGCTCTTCGCTCCTATGATAGCACCCCTGCCTATCCTGATATGGTCTTTTATGCCTACCTGGGCAGCGATAGTTACATTATCTTCTATTACAGTGCTGCCCGCAATGCCGGACTGTCCGGCTATTATGACATTCTTGCCGATCTTAAGATTATGCGCCACCTGGATGAGGTTGTCGAGCTTGGTGCCCTTCCCTATTAGGGTCTCTCCTATTGTGGCCCTGTCTATGGAGACGTTGGAGCCTATCTCTACATCATCTTCTACGATGACCTTTCCAACCTGAGGGATCTTATGATGTATGCCGTCTTTCTGTATAAAACCGAACCCGTCCGAGCCTATTACTGTACCGCTGTGTATGATTACATTATTCCCAACAAAGCAGTTGTGGTATATAACCACATTTGGGTGTATCGTGGTGCGGCTTCCTACCCTGGAGCCCTTTCCCACATATGCGCCTGCTTCTATGATTGTATTATCACCTATCTCTGCGCCATCTTCTATTACTGTACATGGCCCTATGTAGACACCCTTACCAATCTTTGCCCTTTTTGATACGACGGCGCGCTCATGGGTTCCCGGGACCCGCTTTTCGGGTTTATGGAACATGGACAGGAGATTTACGAAGGCCTCTTTTGGGTTCGGGGTCTTTATAAGGGTCTTTTTGGACGGTCCGTTAAAATCTTTTGGTACTACAACGCAAGATGCGCCCGTCTCTTCCAGTTTTTCAAGATGCTCTTTTGAGAATGCAAAGGCGAGCTCGTTTTCTTTGGCCGACTCCATGCTGCTTACACTGCTTATCTGAGCCCCTTTATCCCCTACTACCTCACCTTTTATGAGACCTGCTATATCCTGGACGCTCTTTCTCATTTGAATGTATAGACCTTTCTTATCTTCTCTATTACATTCCAGGTGCACTTGAGCCCCTTAGGGAATGTAACGAGGTCTCCCTTATTTATCTCTACCTCGCCAGACGGAGTCTTTACCTTTACCTTGCCCTCAAAGAGATATGCTGTCTCTTCTGCAGCATATTCCCATGCGAATGTACTAGGTTCGCATTCCCATGGGCTCCAGTTATCTATATTTAAGGATTTTAACTCTTCCTGTGAGGGTTTTTCTATCTTGATATCAGACATGGCGCCTCCTTATTATGTAATCATATTATAATAAAAAGGCATGAGTGTCAACTGATTTAAGAGAGCCCTTACGATGGAGGATTCTTTAGGAGTTCCTCAGGAAAGCCTATATTCCTTATGGTGATCTCCCCTGTAACTTTAAGACCATCCTTTTTATAAAACCCTGCTTTTGGGAGGCCGAACGTTATGGTATGTAACGCCTTTATGCATGCACCGTTACACTCCCCCGTAGTTGCGTCAAGGCCGGATGGGAGATCTACGGCGAGTATCCGTATGCCGCTATTGTTTAAGGCATCTATGAGATCGCCGGCAAGGCCTCTCGGACTTCCCTTAAAGCCGGTTCCAAATATGGCATCTATAAGTATACCGTACCCCGAAAGGTTTCCCAAAGATGAAATATCGTTTAAGTAAACTATCTCTGCGTTTAGCTCTTTTAGAAGTTTAAGGTTTGCAACAGGGTCTTCCTTTAGGTTATCATTGTCAGAGATTAGGTAGGTGGTGACGTTAAAACCCGCTTTTATCAGATAACGTGATATGACAAGGCCGTCGCCGCCATTATTACCTTTGCCGCAAAAGACCGCCGCGCCCTTGTGAGAATCATTTGTTAGTATCTCTATTGCTAAAGAAGCGGCGGCCTTTCCGGCATTTTCCATAAGCGTTCTGCTTGGTATGCCGAATTCTTCCTGCGCTGCCTTGTCTATCAGTTGCATCTGTCGAGAATTTACTGGTTTCATTCGAGAGCGCAGATAGGACAGTCCTTTACGGTCATTATCTCTTCTTTTGTAGGATTCCAGAATACCAAGACGTCTATAACGCCGCTTGTCGTCCTTGTCAGAGCATTTCCGAGACCGATAAAAACAGCGGTGGCAAAATGCTCACCCTTATGCATCTCTTTACCGGGTCTCATGAGAAGCTCTGTCCATCCGAAGAGCGTATTGCCCAGCCCCCTTACCAGCTTATAAGTGATCCTCTGGCCGTAGTTTTCGCTAAGGACGCCTTCACATATAGAGCATCCGGCATATGCTACGCTTGCTGACAGAAGAAACGCGATGATGGTTAGTAGAACTTTCTTCATCAATAATCACCTCCCTTCAATGAGATCATGATTTACGCGACCGATAGGAAGCGTAAATCATTCGATCGAATTGAATCCTACGAAGCTGTCAAGTAGATGCTATATTGCACAGCGAAGTAGGATCCTCCTATTGATTTTTATCCTCAGGCTTGGTTTTCCACCTGCGGTGCATCCAGACCCATTGGTCCGGATATCGCCTTATGACATTTTCGAAGACCCTCATCCATTTTATGGTATTTACGAGAAGGTCCCTATCTTTATCACCAGTTATCTCCATAACTATCTCTTTTTCTACCAAGAATTTGAATCTATCGCCATCCCTTAGGGCAAACATAGGCACAAGCGCAGCACCTGTCTTGATCGCGAATTTCACGGGTGCTGTAGGCGTATAGGCCGGTTTTCCGAAGAAATCCACGAAGATACCTTCGATGCTGCTTATATCCTGGTCTGGTAAGATTCCTATGATACCCCCGCTTTTTAATACCCGCAATACCTTTTTTGGGGACTCACCCCTGTAGAGGATATCATTCTTAAAGTGCTTTCTCATCCTTACAAAGAATTCATCAAACTGCTTTATATAAATCTTTTTTGCAATCATGGTGCCTGCATAATTATTAAAACTGAGGTATGAGCCCAGGAGTTCCCAGTTACCTAAATGGCCTGTGAGGACTATCAGACCCTTGCCTCTATCATAGGCATTGCGCACGCGCTCAAAATTCTCAGGATATATGTTTTTGGAGAACCACTCTTTATCGAATTTAGGGTAGTTGATCCATTCTATGGCGTTTCTTCCCATATTGGCGAAGAGATCTTTGGCGATCTTTCTTAACTCTTTTTCACTTCTTTCTCTTCCCAAGGCCATTCTCAGGTGCGCCAGGGTCTTTCTTCTCTCTTTCGGGACGATGTGGAAGGCGAGCTTACCCATGAGCGCGCCGAGCCTTACTCCTGCCTTTAGGGGGAGCGGATATATTAAGGTGCCGATGATCCTGGCCAGCACATAAAGAGCGGTTCTATACGGTTTATGTTTCATTTAATCTGTTTTTCTTCTCCATCATCTCTTTAAGTTTTGCAACCATGTCATTTATTGCGTTTGCAATGCCTTTGAGTTCATCATGTTTTCGTAATGTGATGCGTATATCGAAGTTGCCCTTACCTATCTCTTCTAAGGTCTTCTCTATCCTGTAGACCGGTCCTGCTATTCTGTGTGATAGCATTATGCCTATAAAGCCGATGATCGGCAGGACGAAGAGGAGACGGTATATTATGATCATATTAATATCTTTGAGGGTGGCCATAAGGCGTCCTTGCGGATATACATTGGCCAGTTTCTCTCCTAAGAGACTCATTGCAGAAAAATATGTTGTCAATATGCAGACGAGGGCCACAGACGAAACCGCCATAAATATGATACCCAGGTATCTGAGCTGAAAAGACGGTTTTATTAAATAGATCCTTCTTTTAAATTTTTGCGCCATAAGATCTCTCCTTAATCGGTCTTGAAGACCGTTAATTTCCTGTGTATGGTTATCGTCTTCGCACCCTCTTTTTCCGTCCATTTAAGAATGGTATTTAACGATGTGTATCGTATAGATTGTTTGTCAATAGCCGCTATAATGTCACCTTTTTTGAGGCCAGCCTTTTTTGCTTCCCCGGTTTCAAGGAGAGACTCTACAACAGTTCCCTCCCACTTCATTATAAGCTTGGCGCCCATAGGCGTTTTGCCATTAAGTCTTACATCTCTCTCTATCGTGAGATTTATCATAGACTCATGGGGGTTGGATAATATCTTATAGAATTGTTCCAAGGATAGGTAGGTGCAGAATTTTGACCAGACGGCGATTATGATGTCATTCTTGCGTGCACCGGATTTTTTAAACGATGAATTATTTCTGACCCTTTCAATAAGAAATTTACCGTCCGCTTTTCGCGATATATATACTCCAAATTCCTTTTTTAATTTCTCATTAACGGACTTTTCATCGAAGGCTTCCGCATGCTTTTCGATTATACGTCCGGAGATGATCTCATTCTTTATTGCCAGGCGCTCCCTCTTCTGTATCTCAGGAGTCTTATAAATCGTAGTCTCTGTGTGGAGGATCTTATCATTTAGGGCCTTTATTCCGGGGTTTATCTCTTGCGCCATAAGGTAATACCTTAGGGCAACCCTGTAGTAGCCCTTCTTAAATGCAGAGTCACCCAGGTGGACCAGGTTGTCTATAGGCTCGTCGTATTTTATTTCCAGGATATCTGATTTTAGTATTTCGCGTTCCCCATCAACCGTAGAATAGACTATCCTGTCTACATAATCCTCCGCCACTATGCCTTTAAGGGCCGACCCCCTCTTTAGATATACTGTATCTGCATGGCATGGCGTTAAAAGGGAGAGCGCAAGGATTGAAAGGATCAAAAAATGACAGATTGTCTTAAGACGTAGAAGAATCATAACACCTTCTTTATTACAGAAAATTTGTCTATAGCCTTCTTCAAAAGTTTTCCGGACCCTCTATATTCTATCCTCTCAAGGGCGTCTCGAGGGCTTAGCCACTCTCCACTATCTATTTCAGATTTTTGTATCTTTAGCGCGACCTCTCTTGTCTCGAAGAGGTAGAGATGCACAGTCTTAAATCTAAGTGCACCATTGAGCCTATAAAAATATTGCGTCTGGCCCACCTTTGCAAGGAGGTCAAGATCTGCTATGCCGGCCTCTTCTTTAATTTCGCGCGCCGCTGCTTCCTGGGGCGTTTCATTTTTATCTAAATGGCCCTTGGGCCAGGTCCAATGGCCATATCCGTCTTTTATCAAGAGGACATATATCCCCTCTCCGCTTCTTCTTATTACGATACCGCCTGAAGAAAACTCTCTTTCAAACACGTTATAATTTCTTGTAAAACTTTACTTTCTAGGTTTTTTCCTACAGCCGCAGGATTTACACATATTTAGACCTCCTCATCTTTTTCCCAAAGACGCGGGTGTATTTATAAAATCTACAAATTCCATCCTCCCGTAGACCTCTTTCTTTGCAGCGGCCATTCTCTCGGAAGTGTACGGATGTGTCTGGTAGTCAGTATATTTTTTTATGGGCATCTTACGATATTTAGCCCACATCTTGTCTATAGAGCCTATTACACCTTCGGGGTTAAACCCTGCCTTCTTTACGTACCTGACAGATAGTTTATCAGCCATTGCCTCATCTTCCCTGCTATAAGACATCATGAGGAGGCCTACTGCGTTGAATGCCCTGCTCTTAGTCTCATTATCGGCCTTTATACGCGCGGTCAAGAGTTGAAGTAGTGTCATCCCTATGGATCCCTGGAATCTCTTTACACTATGCTTTGCAGCTATGTGCCCTATCTCGTGCGCAATGACTGCGGCTATCTCATCATCACTCTCCATGAGATCTACCATGGCTCTAAAAATATAGATATGGCCGCCAGGCAACGCAAATGCGTTTAACCTATATTCAGGTTCCAATTCCTGACCAGAGAGCACGCTGAAGCTGTATGTGATATCCTTCCTATCGCATACAGATGCGAGTCTCTGGCCGATATCATTGATCCTTTTTTGGAGGGATGTATCATCATCGAGGGCAAACCGCTTTTCTACACTGCCGGCAAGGGACTTTCCCATATTTACTTCTGATTCAGTTGGAACGAGTATGACCTCATCCGAATTTGTAGCGCGTATATATTCACATATACCTGTGCCGGCAAAGCTTAGTAGATATGATATTAGGACTATACTTACAGGTAGTAATCTCCACATATACATAAATATTACATTAAGAAGAGGGTTTTGTCAACCCCGAGTAGATATAATAAAACCCCTTTAAAAAAGGGGCAAAAAAAAGGAGCCGACAATCGGTCGCTTCGGCAACTCAGCCGCCCATCACAGTATATGCCTTTTTGGCCTAGCAACAGCCTGTGACGACCATGCTCTGGGGCTTGCACCGTTTCGGCCAGACATATAGAGCTTACCGGGCCTGTAGTTTTGCGTCCCACCGTTTCCAGTGGTTTGCCTTTATCGGCTCCATGTACTAGTATACACTACTATTTTCTCAATGTCAAACACGTAACATATTATGAATGAAATAGTTATGTGCATTAAGAGAACAGACAGGTAGAACTAAGGTGATTTTCGATATGTGCTGCGTATGACCCTCCCAATGATCATTATGATCCCGAAGAGTATGATTATAGCTATCGCAACGAGGAGCAGCATTATTACTATCCATCCAACAACGGCTATTAGGGGCCACAAGAGTATGAGTAGTATAGTTAATATGGCGCCCAGGGTGATCACTATTACCCCGACCAGGAAATCCTTAATACCTTCCCTCTTAAGCATCTATGCCCCCAATCTCCTATTTGGCATTATTTTGATTCTTTATCTTAATGATATCGCCTTTTAACTCCATAAATATATAGCACAATTCCGGGTCGAATTGCTTACCAGCTTCTGATTTGATAACAGAGAATGCCTTATCCTCGCTTATGCTCTTTCTATAAGGCCTATCCGTTACCATGGCATCGAATGCATCTGCCAAAGAGACTATCCTTGCAGAGAGGGGTATCTTATTTCCTTTTAGGCCGAAGGGGTAGCCTTTACCGTCATACCTTTCATGGTGGTGGAGCGCTATCTCCCTAGCCATCTTGAGAAACTTAATGCCTTTTATGATCTCTGCACCATATATGGTATGCAGCTCGACCTTTTCCCTCTCTTCTGCCGTAAGTGCAACCGGTTTCTCGAGTATGTTTATATTTATACCAAGCTTGCCGAGGTCATGGAGCATGCATCCGTATTTTAGCTCCTCCAGGATCTCAATGCTCAAATTCATCTTTTTGGCTAGAAGTAATGAATATTGCGTAACCCTTTCGATATGGCCGCTCGTGTAAGGATCCCTTATCTCTATCGCTTTGGAGAGCGTAAGGATCGACTCAAGGTGCGCCCTCTTTTCTTTAAGCCACATCTCTTTCAGTTTTATAATATTGTCTTTAAGCGATACGCGCATATTATCGAGGGTGCTTGCGAGGCCGCCTATTTCATCATTGGAATATACCTCGATCTGCGCATCATAATCACCGGCCTTTAGCGCTACAGCGAAATCATTGAGCCTCTTTATGCCATTTGTAATCTGTTGTATCAGAAATACACAGAGCATAGACCCTATGATAAATGCGATAGTGCAGAATAAGACGATCCAGATGAGCCTCTCATGGAACGCTTTCTGGATGTGCCCTGCATGGCGCTGGGCCTTTAATAGAGCGACGACATTATCCGCGTTATCCCGTATAGGTGCAAAGGCAGAGATCCAGACACCATTCCGTGTTTTGTATATGTCTGTGCTGGTGGCAACACCATCTCTAAAAGCGATCCGCATCTCTTTGGCTATCTTATACTTTGCGCCCAGCAGGGTTATTGGTTCTGAAGTGACTACACACTCCAGCTCATTTCTGGCCCCAGACTTTTTCAATGTGTATAAGGGTGCCTCGAGGTCATTCGCTGTTTTTACTGCGTGGAGTATGGCCTGGGTATTGAGGTAGGGGGTGCTTTTCGTCGACGTTATTGCATTGTGCGCGTTACCATCAATGAAGAGGGCAGCTGTAGTGACAATCTTCCTGAGAGAATCTTTTAAGCCTGTTACTATTTCAACCTTGCTGTCAGCATAAGTTAAGAAGCCTAAAAGCGTCATGCTGCTGAGTATCGATACCATGACGATTATTATAATCTTAGTGGATAAGGAAAACCTTATCTTCTTTGCAGGCAACCCTTCCCTATTCATTGACACCTATTTTATATCTTCCTCTTCCTGCAGGATCTCTTCTTTTGCTTCGGTTTCCTGTCTTGGTGAGAGGATCTCTTCTTTTTCTTCGACGACAACCTCCGGTTCTGGTTCCAGCATGGGTGCCAGTACCTCTTTTATCTTTTCTGCAACGCGCTGTGTGACCGGCTTGGGTTTCTTCACAACGCCTTTTTTATAAGGCTTTATTGTCGTAAGGGCGCATCCTGACAGAAATATCACAGAGATAAGCAAACATAACAACTTTTTCATTCTATTGTACCTCCTCTTTTATTCAGCGGTTAATTCTGATAAAAGGACCAAAAGCCCACTATTGGGCCTGGATCCTTCGTAATATATCATCCCGTCCTTATTTATTACCGTGATGTGCGGGATATACTGGACGCCGTAAGCCTGGGCAGCTTCCGAATCTTTATCCAGAAGCACGGTATAAGGCAGCCCATGTTTTTCACTGAAAGCGGCTACTTTCTTCTGAGATTCCTGGATATCTATGTAGAGAAGTTTCAGATCATCGTCTTTGTACTCGTCATATACCTCTTTAAGCTCGGGGATCTCATGCCTGCATGCCGGGCACCATGTAGCTCCAAATACAAGCAGGACGTTCTTATCTCCCTTGAATTGGGATAGTGTGACGATAGTCCCATCCAGAGCGCTCAAAGAAAAATCAGGCGCAGTTTCTAAAGAGGTGTTCTCCTCTATAGATACTGCAGGTGAACAATTTAGATTTAGTAATACTAATGGTAATAAAAGGAGAGTCAGTAAATGGACCATTTTTTTATTCATTTTAGCCCCTTTTTTAAAAAGATAGCCTGCCGGCCATTATCAGGAAGTATTCGCCGGCGAATATTAGTATCCAGCCAAAAGTCTTCTTTACCCTTTCGAGCCATACGCCTGCCTTTGGCATGCTCACCAGGAGCCCCGTGAATGTTCCGAGCAGAATAAGGAGAAAACCCATACCGAAGGCAAAGGTAAATAGGATGGTGATCCCGTAAGTAACATTCTGCTTTGTGGCTACATAGGTAAGGATTGCTGCAAGTACGGGTGCTGTGCATGGCGCAACAACCAGGCCTGATACAACCCCAACTAGGAATGCAGGAAATATACCATGCCCCTTTGTCTTTGGCCGTATATTAGTCAGAAACGCAGGTATGGGTATATTGAGGACACCGAACATGTATAGGCCCAATAGTATGCAGACATTTCCAACAATGAAATAGGATATAGGG
>JABMRJ010000135.1 GCA_013202745.1 Candidatus Omnitrophota bacterium | reverse complement strand
CCGTCACTCAAGACGGGTTTTTTTGTATGGAATATTATACAGAGATGGTTCGATATCTTTTTTAAAGATTCTAGAAGCTCCTTCTTTCTGAACTCAGGAAAGGTTTCTACATCTCTTACGAGGATGACTCTTTTATCTGATAAGAAAGGCAGGCTCTTTAAGGAGGTTAGTATATCTGCGTAATTGTCCTTAGCGCTATATACATCGTAATTAAGCTTTCTCGTCTCGGAGTTGAGGCATGAGGATATGATCTTTTCCGATGCCTCTTTCTTTAAAAAATCTTCTTCACCATAAAAAAGATAGGCCGCGCCGCCCCTTACCATCCCTGCACAACCTTCTCTACGATTTTCTGGGAAAGGTCGTTAATGGCGTCCACCCGCGCAGTCTCTTCATCTGAGGCAAAGGGGCCTGTAATCCTATATGCATAATACCCTACAAAACCCTTCTCTTCCCACATCACCACATCCTTCACCATATCTTTAAGAAGCATATCTACGGTGATGATTATGCGGTACTCCTCAACATTATTAAACTTATCATAACGCAGCGGCTGCTTATAATAATCTATAAGGCTGCAGGCCAATATCAGGTCTGCATCGGCTTCATCCACTATCATGAGGTTCCCATCGAACAGAAACTGGTCTATGACAGCCTGGGTTATATCATTCTCAACTCCGGGCCTGTAGATAGCATATTCACCTTTGTCGGATGGTTCGTTGGAAATATCTATTTTGTTCTTAAAATTCTCAACATGGATGCCTTTAAGATGGCTTGGAAGGAGCGATCCTGTAGTATAACCGCATCCGGTAACGAAGATTATTGCAAAAATAAGAATAATTACGCTTAATCGTGATCTCATTGTCTTATCTCCTGGTCTCGATGATCTTCTCTATCTCCATAAGCCTGGCAAGTGACGTCTTTGCCAGGGACGTATCGGGATAGTTATCAACCAGCTCCTTATAATAGATAGCTGCGGATGAAATGCGTCCTACTTTTTCATAAAACTGGGCAGTCTCATATACGTTCTGCGCCTTCTTCTCTTTAAGTTTTGTAAGGGTATTCTTCGCATTTTCGGAGAATGTATCATCCCTATGCTCCTCAACAAAACCCTTGAACTTCTCGATAGCTATATCGGTAGACCCCTGGTCATATGACGCGCCCAGTGAAGCCAGGTATGCGCATTCTGCAATCTGATAATTTGCTTCGCTCAAAAGCTCGCTTCTCGGATATTCTTCTACAAGCGCCTGGAATGCAAGCATGGCTTCAGGATAAGCACTATTATTCTTATACGCCTCCCCTATCCTGAACTGTGCCTTATCAGCATATTCGCCATAGGGCGAATTCTTAATAACCTGGTCGAATATCTCTATGGCCTTATCGGTAGCGGGAAGAACTGCGACGCCCAACAACCGCGCCTTCTCCCCTTTAAAAAAGAGCATCCCTATATCATACTGTCTATTTATAATCTCATCCCTGTTTTCAGCGTATGGATATGCCTCCATGACCCGCTGATATGCAATATATGCGTGGTAAAACTCCTTCAGATCCTCATATGACCTGCCTATATAGTACTGTGCCTTGGATGCCTGTTTTGCATTTGGGTAATAGTTTACGAGCTTACGAAACTCAGTTATGGCCTTCTTGTAATCCGTGGTTTCGTAAAAGCCCATAGCCCAGCTGAATTGCTCGCTTGCGGTATCCTTTACTGCGCTTTTAGGGTTTATCCAGCTGCCCGTCTCCGGCGTCCATATCCATGCGCCATAGGATATATTTGGTACTATTAGTATGATAAGTAATATAAGGAGGGTAATATTAGGTAATCTCATAGTAGAGATATTCTATAGTATGGTGGGGGTATTGTCAATAAAAAATCCTCGGCACATTGTATGCCAAGGATCGGTGGAAAATATTATCAGGTAGATCCTATTCCTGCTGAATCTCAGCCTCGTCTGCAGGCTTATCCTCCTTTACGGAATTCAATCTATCAATATACCCCTTCAATTCGCCCTCGTCTTCATCTGACATAGTCAAAAACTGACTGCCTATCTCAAACTGGTCCCCCATAGGAACCTTGCGTATCCAGGCAACCTTACATATCACTTTTACAGCGCGCGATGGCGCAGGAAGAGCTATAGTAAGTACCATTCTATTAGCAAGGGAGAGAAATTCGTTTCCGACAAAACGCAATCCGCCCTCGCTTATATCTTTAGTAAGCGCACCGGACAGAGGACCGGAAAGCGCCTTCATATTCTTATATTGAACCGGAAGGCGATTTATATATCTCGAATACTTTCTTCTCTCCTTCATCAGCTCTATCATCTTAGTCTCGCCTTTCTTAAAAAAGTCTTTATATTGCTACCTTCAATATTACCATATTAATAATACCATATGTTATAGCATTTGTCAATAGTAAAATACAAAAAAGTCAGATTTTACATATCTCTAACTCTTTT
>JABMRJ010000134.1 GCA_013202745.1 Candidatus Omnitrophota bacterium | reverse complement strand
TAAATAAAACACGAACTCTCAGCTACTGGAAGCGAAAGTCCGTGTTGAATTTTTTTGAGTGCAGTTTCAGTTAATCCTTTGCAAGCTTGAGTATTAACGCAATGAGAAAGCAGGTGTTGGCAAAGACGACATGTGAGATGGGTTTTACATCGGGAAATATTACGACGACACCCAGAAATCTGGTCATCGCCCCGATTATTATCAATACGAGCCCAAGCAGTATAAAGAGATTAGGAAGCAGTTTCATCTTTACCCCCTTATTGTAAAGAGTGTTAAATTGAGATCTTATCTGCGATGTCACCTATAACAGGCATCTTCCAGTAATTTCCCATGAGCGCCTGCAGGATACCTACAAGTGATAACATCCCGAAGACCAGGACGGCCAGTATCCATACGAGCTGTCCTAATATGGGTACTATATTGATTATGGCTGCGCCTATTTCCGCAATGAAGAGAACGAGACCCTGTTTACCGTGGAATAAGGCAAACTTATTCTCTTTCTTAAGCAGAAGCGGCAGCAGGCATAATATGCCCAGGTAGCTTACAACAGCAAATAACTTGCCATCCTCGATTACCTTATCCTGAAGGATCCGCTTTTCCTCTGCCATCTATATCACCTCTTTAAATCTTTACACTTAGACGCGTTTCCAAAAGAGACCAGGTGGTTGCCATCGAATACAAGATATTTCGTCTTGAAAAAATAACTGCGGTCCAGAGGTACCTTTGAATAACGACCTATATAAACCCACTCCGCCTTTTCCGTCTGCCATTCGTCTGTCGGATCGAGTTTATTGATCTGGTCTGACTTGCCCCATCTGCTTATGACCTCTTCTTTTGACATGCCTGTGCGCAAAAGGTCCGTTCCAAGAGGATGTTTTAAGACTTCTACGGGGGTTTTAAATAGGTTGATCTCTGCGCATCCCGATGCACATAGAACTATAAATAATACGGGCAGGAGGATATATATGAAGTTTCCGATATTTTTACTTGTGGCCATATTTATATGCCAGGTCGCACATAAACTTCAGGAATGTATTTTTGTTGTCTTCTTCAATCCTCTGGAATTCCAAGCCGATATCGAATGGCGCGCTATCCTCAAGGGTCTGCTTTCTTACCCAGACCAATTTTCCAATGGCATGCACCGGGTTGGGTGCTTTAGGGATCTCAAGCTTCAGCTCAAGGTCAGCGCCTTCCGGCAGCTTCTTAATGCTTTCAAAGCTTATGCCGAGTGAAGATATGTTCTTGGTAGTGCTCTTGTAGACAAGATTCTCGCCATCAACGATATATGCCATCTTAAGTGGTATAGCATACCGCGTAAATTTTCTTCGCTCTTCAGGCTTCCTCATTAGTTCCCCCTATATATATAATGTAATATTGTGTAAGTATATCATTTTTATATAGTAATGTCAAGGGGCGCCCCACAACCCCCTCCTCTCTTTACGCGCTTTGAGCTGCAGCCTGAGGAATTCTTCCTGGTACTTTACATTAGGCGGCACAGTATAGACCTGGGCATAGCCATCTTCAACGAGCTTAGCATTGATAAATAAACCATCTGTATATACATATGCAAGCAGCCTGCCGTACCTGTCCTTTCTTTGGGCATCAAACTCAAGCTTTACCCATTTGCCGCTAACGAGCTTCTTATTGTATTGGGATGCCTCCTCGCCAAAACGCTCTACCGGTTTATAGGGGTGCTTGGTCTCAGGGGTATTTATGCCTATATATCTTACGCGTTCACCATTTGCGAGGAGTATCGTGTCACCATCTATTACACGTTTTACAAGATAGAGCTCTTCCTTCTGGCCGGGATGGTGCAAGAGAAAGGCTGTAAAGAAGGCGACAAACAGAAATAGAAGAAGGGTCTTTATATGTACCCTTTTCATTTTTTTCATTATAAAACTCTTTTCTTAACGATTAAGAGAGACAGGAAGACCGATAGGTTTAACAGTCCGACCGCAAGGCATGTCTGAAATATCCCCAGGACAGGTATTAGCAATGCGCTGGCGATTATGGCGCCGAGGCATGCCCCCAGGAGGTCGATCCCGTAAGTAAGTCCACCTACCTCCCCTGCCGCAGTCTTTACTTCAAGATATATTCTATTTCCCAGAGGAAACTGGAGTCCGCCTATGAAGCCAGCGATGATGGGAAGGAGCGGAAAGATCGCATTTGAACCTATCCATAACAGCTGCTCCGAATCGCCCCTTGCTACAAATTTGAATATAAACGGCAGGAACATAGGATATAATACCACAGCTGCCTGCACCTTTATAAACAGGCTGAAATGGTCTTTTATCTTGTCGAGCCTGTTTGTTATGTAGAGACTTCCCAGGAAGAGTCCTATCATGAATGCGGTGAGTATCAATCCGAGCTTGTAATATAGATAACCGTAGATGATCTGGAAAGAGAGTATCACGACTATTTGGAATACTATTTCGCTGTACCCGGTTGCACCTATTGCAGTAAGGATTCCCCCTCGCCTATTCTTTGAGAAGAGGCCGGAGATTATTATGAGTATATAGACAAAGATAAATACAGACCAGATCATCCGCGTATTTAAAAAGCGAGCCACCTTACTGATGGAACTCCCAAAATAGGTCGACCATAAGATCATATCATAGTAGTATGAGATGGGGGCGAAATCGAGGTTTATTTTTGCGAGCCCATTTGCCTTTATCGCTTTATCCATTTGCTCTATTCTCTCTTTTGAGAGTTTCCAGAAGAGGCGGTTCCTGTTGACGAAGCCGGCCTCTATTTTATGCCCCTCCAATCTCTGGATGAGCCCGGCAGCGTCCGTGGTAATGAGCCCGTCTTTTTGTGATGCCAGAAAGTATGCCGTATCTCCGGGCACATATTTGACCTCCTTAAAGACTTTGTGCAGTGTATTATATATAGAGCCCAGAAAGTTACCGAGTTCTTTACTTATATAATTTTCACTGGACGTAAGCCCGAAGGATAGTACGCCATTTGGATTCAGTATGGCACTTGCCTCTTTGAAGAATTCCTGAGTATAGAATCTATTTATCTGTGCCGTGTAGGGATCCGGGAGGCTGATTATTATAACATCATATCTTGAAGGCGTATTCTTAACAAAAAAGCGCCCGTCCGTGTTTATTATGTTTACCTCCGGTCTATCGAGGGCATAAAACGCCAATTCCGGCAGTGTCTTGCGGGCGAGGCTTATGGCGAGGGGGTCTATCTCGACATAATCTATACGTGCGACGTCGTATTTTAATATTTCCCAGAGGAGCCCCCCTGACCCTCCGCCGATAAGCAGTATATTTTTAGGGCTGGTATGCTGCGGCATGACAAAATGGACGGCCTCTTCCTGGGAGAGTATATCCGGAACCGTAAAGTCATTGAGCCCGTTTGTAAAGAATGTAACCTGCGAATCTATTTTACATACAGTAATGTTGCCGTATATAGAATCCGCAGAAGCTATAACATTGAATGGTCTCCATTGTGCTTCTT
>JABMRJ010000133.1 GCA_013202745.1 Candidatus Omnitrophota bacterium | reverse complement strand
GCCCTGGCAACCTCACTTCCCGAGATCGTAGTCTCGATGACTGCCTTATCCATAGGTTCTGCAAACATGGCAATTGCCAATATAATCGGCAGTAATATATTCGACATCGCTATCATACCGGTTATCGACATTATATACCGCAAAGGATACCTATTCCTCTCGGTTTCTGCATCGCATATATATTCCTGCCTGCTTGCTATTATATTGACCCTTATAGTGTTTGCCAGCATGCTTTATAAACCCAGAACCTCTTTCATGCGCCTGGGTGTAGGTTCAATAGCATTGATCATCATATTTGTTGCCGGTAATATCCTGCTCTATAACCTCGTCCATTAAGGAGATGCTATGCTTACAAGAAAGGAGTTAGAATCAAGGGAAGAGAAACTCCTTGCGCCTTATGCTATGCGGTCAAAAGAGAGCAGGGGGCGTGTGCACAAAGAAGATGAACATTTATATCGCTCCAGATACCAGAGGGATAAAGATAGGATCATCTACTCGCGCGCATTCAGGCGGCTGGAATACAAGACGCAGGTCTTCGTAAACCACGAAGGGGATCACTACAGAACCAGGCTTACCCATACCATAGAAGTGGCACAGATTGCAAAGACTATAGCGCGCGCATTGCGCCTCAACGAAGATCTTGTAGAGGCCATAGCGCTTGCACACGACCTGGGCCATACGCCATTCGGCCATTCGGGCGAAGATGCACTCCATGAGATAATGAAGGACCACGGCGGCTTTGACCATAATTCACAAGGGTTGAGGATCGTCGACATGCTGGAGAAGAGATATCCCACCTTCCCGGGCCTTAATCTGACACAGGAGGTCAGGGAAGGCATAGTGAAGCATTCAAGCCCCTTTGATCATATAAGGATACCGTCTTCCGTAGAGACGAAGGGGTCGTCACTCCTCGAGGTCCAGGTAGTAGATATCTCGGATGAGATTGCATATGATAACCATGACCTGGAGGATGGCCTGGCAAGCGGCCTACTGGACGTCTCTTCCCTTAAGAATATAGGCCTGTGGAAAGAAGCATACGCTTCTATCAAGTCGCGCTACGCCAAGACCCCCATGGAGGTCGTGATATTCCAGACCGTAAGGCGGCTCATAAGCCTCCAGGTAAATGACCTCCTGGCAGAGACCGAGGCAAAGATTGAAAAGTTTAAGATTAAGAATACCTCACAGGTAAGGAAACTTCCTGAAAGGCTTGTAACATTCTCAAAAGAGATGGAGCATAAGAGGAAGACCATTAAAGAATTTTTGATGAAGAACCTATATAACCATTACAGGGTCGTAAGGATGCACGATAAGGCCCGCAGATTCATACAGGACTTATTCAGGACATATATCGACTGCCCCCAACAGCTGCCTCCTTCGGCCAAAACACGCCTTAAGAAAGAGGGCACTTACAGGGTAATATGTGATTATGTAGCCGGCATGACCGATCGATATGCGCTGGACGAATATAAAAAGTTCTTTGATCCTTATGAAAGAGTCTGATATAATATAATTATATGGATAAAGCAAATCACAAAACATACGAAAACGAGCTTTTTAAACGGTTAGCAAATAGCCCAGCCCTTAGAGAGCATGAGAGTGTCTTCAGCCAGTATTTCAAAAAGCCTATATGGTGGATGGTACAGAAGCTGGACAAACCTCTCCCCATTACTATCAAGGATGTAGAGCTGCACTGTAGCGAATACTGCGCTCAAGAAAAGAAGAAAGAGAAGTGTCTCGGTGAACTCTACGAAGCGCTCAATAAATCAAAGAGGTCTAAAAAGGCAGAGATCTTCAGCTGCTCACTGGGCCTTGGGGGCTTCTCTTACCCTGTCGTCCAGGGTAAGAAGATCTATGGCTACATCGTCATGTGCCATGCAGAAAAAGATATACCCCAGTTTATAATAGATATGTTCATACGATTTGTGGATACGCTGGTCAGGGAGATACAGAAGGAGCTCGAGCTCTCAAAACTCTATGAAGCCATACGGCCAAGGGCTATAGCGCTCTCCACGGTCCATACTATACACAGGCTCCTCACGTCCACGCTGGAATTGGAAGAACTCTTGCCCAGGATAGCGAGGCTCTCCCTCCAGGTCGTAAGGTCAAATAGGTGCTCAATAAAATTGGTCGATAAGAAGAAGCGGGTTCTTTTACCAAAGACCACAGTAGACTTAAGAAAGAAGAGCGTCAAGCTCAAGAAGGTAAAGGTCGGCATGTATGCACCGGGCAAGGCCTTCAAGATGGGAAAGGTAATAATGGGCAGGGATTACATGGCCGTGCCGCTCATTGACACAGATGTTATAGGCGTAATAACACTCTATGACAAGGTAGACGGCACGCCTTTCGGCGCATTTGATAAAGAGATAATGTCGACGCTTGGAGAACAGGCTGTAATAGCTATAACTAACGCCATGCTTTACAGGGAACAGAAGCGGATGACGGAAGGGGCCATAAAGTCCCTAACATCGATATTAGATATACAGGGCCCTGGCATGCATAAACCGCGCGCGCCTTTTATAAAGATCGCCCTGGAGACAGGAAAGATATTTAGGCTCTCCCAGGAAGAACTGAAGAGCCTTGAGTATGCCTATCTTTTACACGACGCCGGTAAGGCTATCCTGCCGGAATCTATACTGGTAAAATCTTCTAAACTGACTAGGAATGAATATAGGCTTATACGTGAGCTGCCCATCAAAGGGGCGGACATTATAAGGCCCTTGAAGACCCTGAGGGCAAGCGTACCTATGATACTCCATCAGCGCGAACGGTTCGACGGAAAAGGGTATCCCGACAAATTAAAGGGCAACAGGATACCTCTGGGCGCAAGGATCATATCTGCCACAAGCGCTTTTGAGGCGATGTTATTAAAACGGTCCTATCAGACGAGAAGGTCAATTCCAAGAGCAATAGCAGAGATAAAAAGAAATAGCGGAACACAATTCGACCCGAAAGTGGTCGATGCATTTTTGAAGATACTAAGCAGGCGTCACATAAAGAGCATCTTGAGGAAAGCGGGTTATGAAATTTGAGGAGATCTTAAAAAATGAGATATACCGCAAGGTCATAAAATTCTTTCACGAAAATCCGCACTCGATTGATACGGGTCGTGGCGTAGCCACATGGACACACGAGGACATCGATAAGGTGAGAACAGCTCTTAAAAAGCTGGCAGGCATGGGCATATTGAATGCGCACGATACTTCTTCGACCACTGCATATTGCTACACCCGAGACAAGAAGATGATATCGATGGTCGAAAAACTTCTCAATGAGTAAGCCTGCTAAAGGATCCGGGCATTTATGAAGAAGCGTCTCTCTATCATATTGATAATCTCAGTGTTAACGGCATTTTCTATATATATGCCTGTATCTTTCGGCGCATTAAACAGCCTCCTGGTAAGAAACCTGGAAAAGAGACTCCATGCTGATATAAGCTACGATGCGTTAAGAGTATATCTGTGGCGTTCTTTGACAGTTGATGGTCTAAAGGGTATAGGTAAGGGCGGATTCGGCTTTGATGCTGACAAGGTAACTGTCGACTATGACCTTACCAGTCTAGTCACGGGCAGGCTACACCTAAGATGCTCTTTTGAGAATGCGAGATTCTATCGGTCCGGCAACATAGTAGGCTCTCTGGTAGATATGCTACAGATAGAGCCGCTGGGTAACCTGACATTTAAAAGCATAGAAGGTGATCTCTTTGTAGGCAGGCAGGATACGCTGACACAGAACTTCGCTATGGTAAGCGATAACATAAAGGTCTTTGGCAATGCCTCAACAGACATAGATGACGATATAAGGGTGATGGCATATATCCTCTTAAACGAGAGTCTTGTAGATACAATACCAAAAGAGATAAGGGGCACTCTCTTACAAAAAGAGGAGGGGCCGTGGTCAAGCATCTACGTGCGCATAATGGGAAATTACAAGAAGCCGAATCTGCGCATAATGACAGATCGCTTTAGGATGAATATAGCGTCTAAATAGGGGTGTATGGAAAACGGAACTACACAACAGGAACTCTTTGGAGAATTTAAGCATCCTGCAAAAAGGCGCAGGAGGCAGGCAAATACAATCCTTCCGAAGAATTACGTGCTCTTTAATATAACATACGAACAGATCATCTTTACATCTATAGCGGTCATTATGCTTATGGTTCTTCTCTTTTCTCTCGGGGTAGAACGCGGTAAGAGGCTGGATGCAGTCGTGCTGCAGCAACAAGATACATTCCCGCAGGCAGTCGAGATTGTAGCGGCAAAAGAGCCTGCTGTAGAAGAAGCGGTTGAAGTAGTTGAAAAAAAAGAGGTTCTGCCAAAGGCGCCTAATGGCGTCCCGGCATTATATACTGTCCAGGTAATCGCATACAGATCGAAGAAACTGGCACAGAAAGAATTGGTCAGGCTGAGCAAGAAGGGTTTCACCCCTTTCATAATAGTAGGCGGCGGATATTACCAGATATGTATAGGGGAATACAAAGATAAGGAAACTGCAAAGAAAGACTTCGGCGAATTAAAAAAGACTTATAGGGACAGCTTTATAAGAAAGCGTTGATTCCTATTGAAATAAAAAAGGAGGAAGAATAAAATGTCACAACATCCAAGCCTACGTTCAAGCGGAAAAGGTAAACAGCACCGCTCAGTCCTTAAGAGATTTGAGAAGATTAAACACCTTAAGGAGAAGGAGAAATGGGAAGAAGGCATGTCTATATTCGGCCTGCCAAAGATAAAGATACTCAAATTCAAGATAAAGAAGGAGAAGGCTGCACCTGAAGAAGCCGTAGCAGGCGCTGAAGGCGCGGTTGAAGGCGCCGCTCCACAGGCAGCAGAGGGCGCACAGGCCAAGGGCGATGCCAAGAAGGACCCGAAGGGACAGGCAAAGGCGGGCGCACAAGCAAAGCCGGCAAAAGAAGAGAAGGGTAAGAAATAAGAAGGGGGTAAAGTATATGGTAACTTTTGATGAGTTCAAGAAACTTGAAATAAAGGTAGCAGAGATAAAAGAGGCTAAAGAGCACCCAAACGCTGATAAGCTCTATGTAGTCAAGATAGATATTGGCGGCGAAGAGAGACAGGTAGTCGCCGGCATAAAGGATTTCTACAAAGCACAGGAGCTTATAGGAAAAAAGGTCGTAGCGATAGTCAATCTAAAGCCTGCGACCATACGGGGCGAAGAGTCAGCAGGCATGATACTCGCATGCCGTGACGACAAGGGGCTATGCCTCCTCGTTCCTGAAAAGGATATGGAGATAGGCAGTAAGATCTCCTAAATAGAAGAGGGTATTATGAAGAGGGCAAAGGTATCTCTCGGCAAAAAGAGAAGTTATAATATAGCCATCGGCCATAAGATAACCTCATCCGCAAAAGACCTGATAAGGGGCTTAAGGCTCGGCAAGGATGCCGTTATCATCACAAATCCCGCAATCCTTTCCCTGCACAAGAACGCAGTAATGAGAGGGCTGAGGCGCGCATCTCTAGATATATCCACCATAAAGATTCCCGATAGCGAGAAGAGCAAATCGAATCGCCAGGTCATAAAGATAATAGACTCGATAGTAAAGATGGATAAGGGGCGGGGGATCTTCATTATTGCATTGGGCGGGGGTGTTGTCGGAGATGTTGCAGGATTCGCAGCAAGCATATACAAGCGAGGGATACCATATATACAGATACCGACGACCGTCCTTGCGCAGGTAGATTCCGCTATCGGCGGCAAGGTCGCCATAGATCTTCGCTCTGCAAAGAATCTTGTAGGTGCGTTCTACCAGCCGCGCCTCGTACTATCGGATACAAGCTTCCTAAGATCCCTTCCGATGCGCCAGATAAGATCGGGGCTCGGCGAGATAATAAAGTATGGGGTCATCAAAGATAGGCGGCTCTTTAAGTTCTTGGAAGAGAATATAAAAAATATTCTAAAACTCGATAAAGCGTCTCTTGAATATATCATATATAGATCGAGCAGGATAAAGGCAGCCATAGTGGAGAAGGATGAATATGACAAGAAGGGGATACGCGCACAGCTCAATTTCGGCCATACCATAGGCCATGCATTAGAGGCCTCCTGCGGCTACTCAAAACTCTATTCTCACGGCGAAGCAGTGGGCATAGGCATGGTATGCGCATCTGAAATTGCCGTAAAGATGGGGTTGCTAAATGCTGGGTCGGCAAAACGCATAATCGAACTCATAAAGAAGGCCGGTCTGCCCACTAAGATCTCGCGTAAGATAAAGATAGAAAAGATCATGAAGGCGCAATCATACGACAAAAAAATCATACACGGCGTCAATCGCTTTGTCCTGCCTGTAAAGATAGGCAAGGTGAAGGTCTTTGAAGATATACCCAAGAAACTAATTTATGAAACCATTAGGAAGAGATATGCGTAGGGAGGCTATGATGCGCGTAAGGGCACTGATGAATGATGATACCGAAAAGGCAAGAGAGCTTATACTATCCATACTTACAGCCGAGTACCCTTTTGATAAGTCCGCTTATTCTGATAGTGATCTCTATGACCTTCCCGGAACATACAGCGGCCCAAGAGATAGCTTCTTTATACTTGAAGAGAATGGTCAGATCGTCGGCACAGTAGGCATAAAAGAGGACTCTAAAGACGTGGCACTTTTAAGGAGGCTCTTCGTTGATCCCGCCCACAGGAGAAAGGGATATGGAAAACTCTTGATGGATGAAGCTATAAAATTCTGCAAGGAGAAAGCATACTCAAGTCTCGTATTCAGGACAACCGGCCGCATGACTCAAGCGATAGAGTTGTGCAATAAGCGTGCTTTTAAAAAAGTTGAAGAGATTGACCTGGAGGGGTTTCAGATATTCAAATTCGTACGCAAGATTTAGATCACTTCATACTTACTCTAAGTTCCCTGCCGTCGTAGACCAATGTAGCACCGTCGCCATCTATCGAGATAATCTGCGCACCATCTACAAAATCACCGATAGTCGCTATCTTATTGTTTAACATCACAAAAGAATCTCCGGAACCTGACATTACCCCGCTCAACTTAAAATCGGGTATGACGGTAACCTTCTTTCTGCCTGACGAGTTTGCAGCCTTTTCTACAATGGGAAGTGGGGGAGGAATAAGAGGTTTCACTGCGCCCCTCTCTACTTCAAGCAGCTTCGGTACGGCTGCGGTGGGGTATGTGGTAGGTGAAACAATATTTTTATTATATAGGAAAGCCAGGACTGCGACTCCTACGATAAAGAGCGTCCCGACCCTGCTTGCTACACTCCAGCCGGTCTTCTTATCCGCAATCTCTTTTATACTGGAAGAGAGCTCTTTGTCTGAGGGAATGCTTTGTTTAAAGCTTAGGTCTTTTGTTACGATCTGGGAGAGTTCTTTCTTGGTATCCTGCGCCTTCTTAAGGGCCTCGTTAATTATGCTCATGCGGCCTTCCCTCTACTTCATTTATACTCTTCATAACTATATCAAAGGTAATGGTCCTTGTCTCGAGGACAAAACCGAGAAGGAGGGCTTTGTCGCAGACTATGTTTATCAGCCTCGGCACGCCGCCGGAATATCCATGTATCAGATCGATCGCTTTATCTTTGAATACTATGCCGCCCTTAGAGCCGGCTACGGCTAAACGATGATAAATATAATCATTCACTTCATCCCTGTCTAGAGGCATGATGTGGTACCTTACGCTGATACGCTGTCTGAGCTGGCGCAAATTCGGCGAGTTCAATCTGTCACGCAGTTCGGGCTGGCCAACAAGCACCATTTGGAAGAGCTTCTCTTTTTCTGTCTCGAGATTGGAGAGGAGCCTCAACTGCTCGAGGACAGACGGTTTCAAATTCTGCGCTTCATCTATTATTAGCACCACGTTATTATTGAGCGCAAGTTGCCCGAGAAGAAATTTATTTAGCTGCCTGAACATGTGCATCTTGCTCTTCTTCTCAACGTGCATGCCAAAATCCTCCATGATAACCTGTAAGAGCTGGAGCTGCGAAAGATCAGGATTTAAGACGAAGGCGGTCTTTGTATTGCCATTAAGTTTATTAAGGAGTGCTCGGCAGAGCGTAGTCTTTCCGGTGCCTATCTCGCCAGTAATCTCCAGAAAGCCTTTGCGCTCCTCTATGCCGTAGATTAAGTGGGAAAATGCCTCTTTGTGCTTTCTTGAAAGGTAGAGAAAGCTGGGATCGCTCGTAACATTAAACGGCTTCTCTTTAATATCGTAATATTTTCTATACATTTGTATTTTATATATAGTATATCATAAATTCCCTAAATGTAAACCCCCCTTTGCTATTATTTCGATTTCCGGCCTGATTAAACCTTGCTTTTCGAAAAATAATAGTGTATAATTTTAGAAGGACAAAAGAAAGAAGGCATAATAAATATGTGGGATGGAATAAACCGACGAAGATTTCCGCGCGCCAACTATAAATGTGTCATCAGCCTAAAGAGTGGTGGAGACGTACCTAAGATCCTCACTGCACAGACACAGAATCTAGGCATGGGGGGTCTATGCGTCATGTTAAAAGAGGGCCTGGACCTCTTTAAAAACGTAGGGGTAGAGCTCCTGCTTGATGATGGCAAATCCCCTATAAGGTGCGATGGGTCTATCGTCTGGGTAGTCAAGAAGAACAGTCCAAAAACAAGGGACGGCGTATCATACGATATAGGAATAGAGTTTCTTGATATCAAGGATGTAGATAAGAAACGGCTGGGAGTAGCCGTTGATAAGGCGCTCGGTCCTTCTTAAAAGGCGTTACCCTTGACAAAGCCCCTATATTGTGATATACTTTTTCAAGCTATAACTATTATATATAATAGAAATATAAAATATTAAATCTGTTGTAAAGGAGGTGAAGAAAAATGAAGAAAGCATTGATAATATGCGTTGCTTTAGTAACAATACTTAGCATTGCCACAGCTTCTTATGCACAAGATCCTGCAAAGAAGCTCGGTAGAGGCATAGCGAACGTACTTACGGGCTGGGTTGAACTTCCGAAAAACATATATAATACCAGCATCGAAATCAACCCTCTTGTAGGCCTTACAGTTGGTACCGCAAAGGGTATTGGAATGACAATCGTAAGGACAGGCGCGGGAGTATATGAAGTAGTAACATTCCCGTTCCCGCTTCCAGAAGACTATATGCCTATAATCGAACCTGAATTCGTATTCGCTACTGAATAGGCATGGGCCAAGAGCCTAGTTTTATAAATGGGGTAGGTATAAAACCTACCCCATTTTTTTGAGGCGCGGCAGAATTCCCTTGTAAAAACCTTCCGATTATTATATAATATTATTACCATAAAAAAGGAGGGGATGTCGATATGGATGAGAAACGCAGGTTTTTTCGTTTCGAAAGCCCTATAAAACTTAATTTTACCACGGTAAATAAAAGATTTGGGGGCAAGGCCAAAACCCGGGATGTGAGCAGGGGCGGCATAAGTCTATCCGTAGACAAGAGGCTCGCCAGGGAGGATCTCCTCGACATCGAGTTCGAAATACCCGGAGACAACATGCCTGTATTTGCGCAGGGTTCTGTAGTCTGGGTAAAAGAACATGCGCGCAAGAAGATATTCAAGGCAAGAAATTACGATGTGGGTGTAAAGTTCACTGAAATAGCAAGGCATGATAGGGGCAAGATACTTGAACATGCATATGCGCAGTGGTTAAAATTGAAGAACTTAAAGACACTAAAATAGGAGACATATGAGCGCTGAGGAACAGAAGAAAGAACCAGAAGCACCAAAAGCAGAAACACCCAAACCAGAAGCACCAAAAGCAGAAACACCCAAACCAGAAGCACCTAAGGCAGAAGCACCCAAAGCGCAAACACCTAAGG
>JABMRJ010000132.1 GCA_013202745.1 Candidatus Omnitrophota bacterium | reverse complement strand
CGCTTCTACCACGTTTTTCATGGCGCTGGGGCTTCTCTCTCGGCCCTGTATACTCACCAAGGACCTGTTTCTTGCTTAAATTTATCCTGCCCTGCGGGTCTACCTCTATAACCCTGACCTGGAATTCATCTCCAACCTTTATCACGTCATCGATCTTATCGATAAACTTCTCATCGAGCTCAGATACATGAACGAGACCTTCCTTGTTGGGGAGTATCTCGCAGAAGGCACCGAAGTTCATGATCCTCTTTACCTTGCCGTTATAGATCTTACCAACCTCAACATCCTCGGTAAGCTTCTTGACTATCTCGAGAGCCTTGTCACAGGTAACCGTATCTACAGCTGCTATCTGGACCGTGCCATCGTCTTCTATATTTATAGTAGCGCCCGTATCGGCGGTAATCTTCTTTATATTCTTGCCTCCGGGGCCTATCAGCTCGCCTATCTTCTTTACATCGATCTTCAGCGTAGCTATCTTCGGGGCATACTCTGATATCGCATCCTTCGGCTTCGCAATAACACTCTTCATCTTCTCGAGGATCTCAAGGCGCGCATCATGTGACTGCCCGAGCGCCTTCTTGATAAGCTTTAGCGATACCCCGCTTATCTTAAGATCCATCTGTATGGCGTTAATGCCTTTCTCGGTACCGGCCACCTTGAAATCCATATCGCCGTAGTGGTCTTCTGCGCCGCCTATATCAGTAAGCACTACCTCTTTATCACCTTTTTTTACAAGCCCTAATGCAACACCGCTCACCGCGGCCTTTATCGGTACGCCGGCATCCATAAGTGACAAGGTGCCTGCGCAGACTGTAGCCATGCTCGAAGAACCGTTCGATTCGAGTACCTCCGAGACGAGCCTGATGGTATAAGGAAACTCATCACTCTGAGGCATTACGGCCTTCAAGGCCTTTTCGGCGAGTGCGCCATGGCCTATTTCGCGCCTGCCGGGCCCCCTCACAGGTTTCACTTCTCCGACGCTGAATGGCGGAAAATTATAATGGAGCATAAAGCTCTTGTAGGTCTTTTCTTCAAGGGCATCTATCATCTGCTCATCATCCGCTGAACCCAATGTAGTCACGGCCAAGCTCTGGGTCTGCCCCCTCGTAAAGAGTCCTGTCCCGTGCGTCCTCGGCAATACACCTATCTCGCATGATATATTTCTTAAATCAGTAAAGCCTCTGCCGTCTACGCGCTTATTATCATCTAATATCGCCTTCCTGATCCTATCCTTCTCAACTTCTGAAAGTGCCGATTTTACATCACCCGCTTTGTGCGGCCCACCCTCTGTCACAAACTTACCGACAAGTTCTTCCAACAAAAGATCGAACGCCTCTATGCGCTCTTCTTTGCTTGCCATAGCATTTATCTTGTCAAGTTGTGAGGAGGCGATCTCTTCTACTTTTGAGAGGAGTTCCGGATCGATCTTTTTCAAGATAGGCTGGAACTTCTTGCTGCCGCACTCCTTGGCTATACCGTCTATAAAATCTATTATTGGCTTAAGCTCTGCATGACCCTTCTCTATGGCCTTCTCCAGTATAGATTCCTCGATCTCTTTGGTCTGGCCTTCGAGCATTATCACACCTTCGCGGGTCCCCGCTACTACAAGATCAATAGTCGAATCAACAAGTTCAGTATAGGTAGGATTTACTACAAATTCGTCATTGATCCGCCCTATCCTTACGGCGCCTACCGGCCCTTCAAAGGGTATGTTCGATATCGACAATGCGCAGGAAGCACCTATTAGAGCAAGTATGTCGGAATCGTTTTGGGTGTCCGATGAAAGGACTATAGACATCACCTGGACTTCATTGGCCATGCCCTTTGGAAATAATGGCCTTATCGGCCTGTCTATAAGACGGGCCGTCAATATCTCTTTACTCGATGGCCTGCCTTCGCGCTTGAAGAATCCGCCCGGTATCTTACCGGCAGCGTATGTCTTCTCCTGATATTCCACAAAAAGCGGGAAGAAGTCTATGCCCTCTCTGGCTTTTTTGGAAGCTACGCAGGTAACGAGGACGACCGTGCCGCCCATCTGGACTGTGCATGAACCGCTCGCCTGTTTTGCAAGCTTACCTGTCTCTATAATTAATTTCTCTTTACCGAAGTCTGTTTCAAAACGCTTCATTGTCTCCTACTTTCTTATGTCGAGTTTTTTGATAAGATCCTGATACTTGGCCTCATCATGTTTTTTCAAATAGTCCAGAAGCCGTCTCCTCTGATTGACCAGCTTAAGAAGTCCATGCCTTGAACTGTGGTCCTTCTTATGGCTCTTGAAGTGGCCCGTGAGGCCATTTATCCTCTCAGTGAGCAAGGCTATCTGAACACTACAAGAACCTGTATCGTCCTTGTGTACCTTATAGTCGCTTATTACCTTGGTCTTCTTCTCCTTCGCTAACATCTCTTTCTCCTATTCTCATTTGTGTATCAATATTAGGGCTTTATTATATCATATTACTATTATATTGCAAATGATTTCTGAAAATAAATGACCGGGCAATTACCCCCGGCCATACTTAAGATATCTAACTTCCCCTTGTATTAAATCTGATAAGGCCCTATGGGACCTCGGATGGATAGATCTCCTTCCAATAGGCTATCGGATCCAGGTTAAATGCATCATCTAAGGAGTCATCAACAGCATCCTGATCATAGCTCAACGCGGCATCGCCCGTTATATTCGCGCTCCCTTCTACAAATATAGCCCCGTTTATCTTAGCATTACCAGCTATATCCATATCGCAGTTGCCCGTTACCCATATTATGCCGTCAAATGTGCCTCCTGATAATTTTAGGTCACCCTCGACTATCATAATGCCGCTCCCTACCCATGCCTTCTCCGAAATCTGAACACGTATATTATCATCTAATTCAAACCAGGTTATGCCTGAAACCGGTGAAAAATTAGTCTCGGGATCTATTACTACATTTGCGAGATTACTCTTCATATCCGCCATAGATATGCCGAATATGTCTGCAAAAGAGAATGTTGAAGATGATGTGTAATCACCTGTTACTGTTGCAGAACCACCGATAGAGAGACTACCGGTCGTCTCGATGATATTAGTCACAAGAGATGGATTGTACGTAATCGCCTTGCTTAATTGCGCCTTTATGTACCTTTTTACATCCGCCGAATCACTGCTTGGGGACGAACCGGCCGATATCACCTCCGGAAAATAAGGGCTCGTCGTATCTATGCTATCTATCTTGTAATAAGAGATAGTTTCACTACCATCACTTGAAGCGAGTGTCTGCCATACCCCTACTGAGGTGCTATTTATTGCATCGTCATCATCGAGGTCGGCCCTTACCATATTCACACCCGATTCTGCCGCATAGAATGCGCGTATAGAGTCTGCGTGCCTCTCTGCCATGCGCGCCTGCCTTACGGCCTGCGGCATTATAGCTGCCACGATGAGTATTACGACCGATGCAATTATCAAGACTAAAACGAGGGCAAAGCCCCGATCACATCT
>JABMRJ010000131.1 GCA_013202745.1 Candidatus Omnitrophota bacterium | reverse complement strand
CCTTTTTACCCTTGCCTATCAGGTCTGATATAGGTGTCATCTTATGCCTTAGGTGTTCAAAGGTGATATCTCCAAGTCCATGGGCAATCCTCGATGGGTTCAGGAGGTACGAGGCGACCATCGTGTCAAAGTCTATGCCTTTTAAATCTATACCGTAATTTAGGAGCAGGACCTTTTCGTACTTTATGTTCTGGCCGATCTTCTTGATATCCGCATCCTCAAATATCTCTTTTAGCTTACCGAGCGCGTAGTCAGGACCCATCGTCTTTTCGCTTACATGCTTAAGGGGGATGTAATATGCCTCACCTTCTTTGAAGCAGAATGATACCCCGACAGCCTCTGCGAGCATGGGGTCTGAGTTGGTCGTTTCAAAGTCCAATGCGGTCTCTTTGACTTTCTTTAACTTCTTTATGAACTCTTCGAACTCCGCTTTTGTAGATATAGTCTTATAGTCTACCTTCCACTCCTCTTCCTGGACAACGCCCTTGAGCAGGTTCCTGAACTCAAGCTCTGAAAATATCTCTGTCAGCTTATCCTTATCCGGTTCTTGAATCTTCAACCCTTCGAGATCTATATCTATGGGGACGTCAGCATCGAGCTGAGCGAGTTCCCTGCTCATGCGCGCATCCGCTTCGTGTTTTATGAGTATATTTCTCCAGCCTTCTTTTTTTACCTTGTCTATATTCTTATAGAGGTTCTCTATAGAGCCGAACTCCTTTATGAGCTGTGATGCGGCGATCTCGCCTATGCCCGGGACGCCTTTATAATTATCTGACTGGTCTCCCATGAGCGCCATCAGGTCGACTATTCTTTCCGGCATAACGCCGTATTTCTCTTCGACCTTTTTTGCATCATAGATGAGCCCTTCTTTGTGCGTATTGTAGACCTGCACGTGATCTCCTACGAGCTGCAGGATATCCTTGTCTCCCGTCACGATGCGAGTATCTATAGATGCCGAAGTAGCCTTTACCGCTATGGTCGCCAAGATATCATCGGCTTCGTAGCCTTCCTTTTGGAAGATGGAGATATTGTATGCCTTTACCATATCCTTTATGATAGGTATCTGCGCAACGAGGTCATCCGGCATCGGCTTTCTTTGGATCTTATACTCTTTGTGCATCTTGTGCCTGAATGTAGGCCCTTTCATGTCGAATGCTATAGCGAGGTAGTCGGGATTCTCATCCTTTATGAGCTTATTGAGCATGGTAGCAAAACCGTAGACGGCATTGGTCGGCTGCCCTTTGGAATTGGTCAGGCTTCTTATCGCATAGTACGCGCGATAACAGAATGCATTCCCGTCTATAAGATATAGTTTTTTGTTGCTCATAGTCGCGAGGCGGACTTCTGGGCCTCCCTCCTTACCTTTGTTATCGACATCCGTTTTAAGTCGGCTATTCTTTTACAGTCGTCGTACTCAGGGACGGCCTTCTTTATGCCTCCCGGCCCGTATGATACTTTAAACCGCACATTGCCGTAGCGCGTCTTTACGCTGGAGATCTTCCTTGCAAGCTTTTTGCGGGATGCCGCATAAAATCTTACGCCTATAGTGGTGCTTTCGTTAAACATTATGGCGCTCAATCTATCCAGGTCGTCTCTCTTTGCAAGCACAGTCAGTAATATGCCCGGCCGCATCTTTTTCATCTGGACCGGGACGAGGTAGACATCAAGGGCCCCTGCCTCAAAGAGCTTCTCAACGAGATACTCATAATCTACGGGGTTCATATCATCTACATTTGCCTCTATTACAAATATGCTGTCATGGATAAAGGCCTCTTTTGCCTCGCCAATGAGGACCCTTAAACAGTTCGGCCTCGGGTCTAGCCTGTTTGTACCGGCCCCGTACCCTATGCTGTCCAATATCATATCCGGGAAGTATGCGAACTTATCTACAAACGCGTCAAGGAGCGCAGCGCCTGTGGGCGTAACGAGTTCATGGCGGCTATCAGAGCGCGAAAGCGGTTTACCTTTGAGAAGAGAGAGAGTTGCCGGCCCCGGTATCGGGATGACCCCGCCCTTAGTCTTTATTGTCGTGCCGGCGCTTACACTTATAGATGAAGAGTAGACCTTATCTATGGCAAGCGCTTTTAAGGCTACCACAGCACCCACTACGTCTATGATGGAGTCTGTATCTCCGACTTCATGAAAATGGAGGTCCTTTAGACTCTTGCCATGGACAGATGCCTCTGCCCTGGCGAGGGCCTTAAATATCTCGCAGGACTTCTTCTTTATATCAGAATTGAGCCCGGAAGAATTTATCAGACTCGTTATGCATTTTAGCGTCCTTCTCTTCGTGTGGCTCTTTCCTTCTAAGACGACATCGAGTTTTGTGGCATTGAGCTCACCGCGCCTGACCCTGGCAGTCTTTATGCTATAATTTTTGAGCCCGAGTGAGGAGAGCTCGCGCCTGAGGATCTTTACATCCAGCCCCGCATCTACCAAGGCGCCGAGAAACATATCACCGCTTATCCCGCTATAACAATCTAGATAGAGTACCTTCATATCCTTATCACCTGTTTATCAGGCTTGCCAAATATCCTGCGCCGAAACCATTATCAATATTTACTACACCTATACCCGGTGAACAGCTGTTGAGCATAGTAAGGAGCGGAGCAACCCCCTTGAAGCTTGCTCCGTAACCGACGCTTGTCGGAACGGCTACGATGGGTTTTGATACAAGGCCGCTTACCACGCTCGGAAGCGCCCCTTCCATACCGGCTATGACTATGATGACATTGGCGCTCTGTATCGCTCTTTTATTGCCGAGGAGCCTGTGAAGCCCTGCAACGCCTACATCGTATAGCACCGAGACCTTATTTCCCATAAGCTCGGCTGTGAGTCTCGCCTGTTCTGCTACGGGCAGGTCCGCTGTGCCGCCTGTTACAATGAGGATCTCTTTTTTTGTCTTTGGTCTTCGGCCGCCTGTGTATATCATGCCTGCGGCCTTATTAAAGCAGAGCTTTCCGTGATTCTTTAAAAGCCTTTTGTATAATTTCTCATCCGCGCATGTGAGAAGAACCGTCCTGTCCTTCTTCTTTAGGGCGACCAGTATCTTCTCTATATGCTCCGGGGTTTTACCCTTACAGTATACAACCTCCGGAAAACCTCTCCTCAAAGACCGGTGGTTGTCTATCTTTGCAAACCCAAGGTCCGTATACGGCAGGTCGCATAGTATTTTATACGCCTCCTTTACGGATATGCGCTTACTTCTAAGCCGCTTTAATAGCTTTTTTACGGTATTATTATATTGCATGGGATTAATAAGTTGGACTGGGGTATTTTAGCGCATTTTAGGCAGCTATCATCAGCACAACCGCAATTAAAATGACCACGATAGAGAGGATATAGAAATCATTAAAATACAAAAAATCTCTTAATCTTTCGTTCCCGCCAGCGCCTATCACTTCCCATTCTTCGGGCGCTGTACCTTTCTTCCTATTTTCGGAAAGGGTATTTTTTATGATGACTAACTGGGTTTTTTTAAATCTGAGGAAGGTCCCGCCTATCTTATAGGCGGGGATTTCACCTTTGTCTGCTAACTCTTTAACTTTTCTCTCGCCTATGCCCAGGTATTCTGCTGCTTCTCTTATATTGAGTAGGTGTTCTTCCATACGGTTATTTAATCTTTTCGTTCGCTATCCAGCTGTCCAGTGTCGCTCTCTCAAACTTCCATGTATCTTTGTCTTTGGATCCGGGAAGCTTTCCTTCTCTTGCCCATGTAAGGATAAGCGATGTGTCTACCTCGAGATAGCGCGCTACTTCATCTACCGTGAGGACGTTTTTATTTGAGAGGGCTTTGTCATCTTTACCTCTGAGCATATGGCACTTTCCTTCAAATACAGATCCTTCTGCTATTGAAAATACGGGTGTTTTCACGTTTCCTACTACTTTTGCCGGCGGAACGATCTTTAAGTTTCTCGAAGCTTCTATGTCGCCGATTACGTTTCCTGCAACCGTGATAAATTCACCTTTTATATCCGCCTTAACAGTAGCGTTCTCGCCTATAGTAAGATTACCCTTTGTGATGAGGGCGCCTTCGAAGGTGCCGTTTATACGTAAGTTTACCGGATCCCTGAATATCATATTACCCTGCATGCTGGCATCTACATCGAGGATCTTTTCCTCTTTTTTCTTATTATTTCTCATATCTTTACCTCCCGGTATTTTATTCCTTAGCCGTCTATATCCAACTGGGCGTCACCCTTGCCCAGGTATTTCCACATGACTCTGCCTATTACAAAGAGCGTAAGAAAGATGGCTATAGCAGCAAATATGGCCGCTTTATAGAAACCTATCCCCACTGCAAGCCCAAGCCCTGATACGGCCCACAGGCTGGCTGCGGTCGTAAGGCCGAGTACCGATGTCTTGGAGCGGATTATAGTACCTGCCCCGAGAAAACCTATACCTGTGATTATGCCTGCCGCTACGCGGGCGGGATCGCAATTCTGGGAGATGCTGCCGTAGTTCTCAGCAAGGTAGATAGATGTCATGGCAATCAGCGCAGAACCTGTACAGACAAGCATATGGGTCCTAAGGCCCGCTGCCCTGCCATGCCTCTCCCTTTCGAATCCTATTATGGCCCCTATAAAGAGTGCCAATACTATACGTATTATTATATCTATATCAGACATTTTACTTCCATATTTTGTTATATTATATCATAAACATATATTATTGCAAGCTTAAACTTGAACTTGGTATAAGGTCTAGCCTTGAGGGGCCACGCTTCTTATAAAGCACCTCTCCAAGGCCTGCGACCATTGCTGCGTTATCCAGTGAAAGGCCTTTTGGAGGAAATGATACTTCTATATTCCAGTTTTTGGCGCTCTCTGTCAGCATATTCCTAAGTGCCATGTTTGCGCTCACCCCTCCCCCGACTATGAGTTTTTGGATCCTCCGCTTTCTGCATGCAGAAAGCGTGTTTTGGGTGATCATATCGCATACCGCCTCCTGGAAGGATGCGCATATAGCGTTTATTACGTCCTCTTGTAAACCCTCTGCTAAATCCCGTACATAGTAGAGGACCGACGTCTTTATGCCGCTGAAACTGAAATCGAACGAGCCCTTTTTCAAGGATGACCGCGGAAATCTTATTCTTGAAGGGTCGCCTGATCTCGCACGCTTCTCTATAACAGGCCCGCCCGGATACCCGAGGCCAAGGATCTTTGCGACCTTGTCAAATGCCTCGCCTGCTGCGTCATCCTGCGTCTGCCCAAGGAGCCTGTATCTATCTATATCTGCCATTTCTATTATAGATGTATGGCCGCCCGATACTACGAGTCCAATCACCGGGAGATCCAGCTTTTCATAATGTATCATAACTGCATAGAGGTGCGCTGCGATATGGTTGACCCCTATGATGGGGATCGAGAGCGAGAAACTGAGGGCCTTTGCAAAGGAGGCGCCTATTAAAAGCGATCCTATGAGCCCGGGACCCTGCGTTACGGCAATAAGTTCGATATCGTTTAATGTAACAGAGGCGGTCTCAAGCGATTCTTTTAGTACTGCATTTATATATTCCAGGTGGAAGCGCGATGCAATCTCCGGCACAACACCACCGAAGGCAGAGTGGAGATGGACACTCGATGTAACTATATTGGAGAGGACCATACTTGCGTCAGTGATTGCTACTGCGGTCTCATCACATGATGTCTCTATACCTAAAGTGATCATTATTCGGCAAGCTCCGAAACAAAGGCGGTCTTAATTCCTTCATCTTCCAGGGCGGGGAGCATATCTTTTAACGCTCTTATGGTAAGCGGCTTGTCGTGCCCGATGCCTATGGCCCATCCGGTCCTAAGGGCCATCTCTTTTGTTTCTTTTATCCTCTCTTTAATATAATCTATATCGGCCTCATTATCGAGAAATACTGACCGGCTTGCAAATCTTATGCCCATATTACGGCTCAGCTCACTGCAGACAGATTTCGCCGTGACAAGGCTGTCTACAAAATAGAGGTCTTCTATATACATCCGTTCAAATATTATGGAGATCACCCTCGGGTCTTCTGTGGCCTTTGAACCCATGTGGTTCGATATGCCCTTTAACCCAGGCACACTCTCCATAGCCTTCTTTAGGTTATCGAGTATCTGCGAGTCGGTCATGTCTGTCATGATAGTCCCCTCTTCAAGCCTCTCATGCTCATAAGGCTCGAGAGGCAGATGGAGCATCACTTCACATCCCTGTTTTACCGCGGCCTTTGCTATTCTTTTAGAATACGGCAGGTTGGGGAGTATAGATAATGTCACAGGCTCTTCTATGCTCCAGAGCTCTTTTAAGTTCTTTGTGTTATAACCGAAGTCGTCGAGTATGATGGCCACCCTCGCTTTGCATGCACTCCTTTTGGGTTTAGGCTCAGGGGCAGGCGGCAGCTTCGCAGCCGACAATTTAGACTCTTCTATCCTATGCTGGATCAGATGCAGGCGTCGGGATAACTCGCGGGTTTTATATCCAAAAATTATAGTCGTTATGAGAAGTATTGCGATTATTCCGATAGAGAAAGAATTTTTCATTATAGTCAGTTCTTGTCTGGGAGGCTGTAAAATTTTATGCCCTTCAAAAGATCCATAGCGCGAAGGAGCTGGTTATCGCGCAGATTCTTTACGTCAATCCCTTCAGGGTTTTCCAGATTTTTTTCCTTGCCTTCGACCTTTTTGAAGACCTCTTCGACTTTCTTCAGGGCCTCATCAGGCGCAGGCAGCTGTCTGTACTCTACAATAACATCCGGGGTTATAGCTTCATCTTTTATGGCGCGGCCGCTCGGCGTAAAGTACTTGGCGGTCGTAAGCTTAATGGCAGAATTGTCTTTAAGCGGTATTACAGTCTGCACAGATCCCTTTCCAAAAGACTTTGTACCCATTATGACGGCGCGCTTATTGTCCTGCATCGCACCTGCCACAATCTCTGAAGCGCTCGCTGAGCCGCCGTTTATCAGGACTATCATGGGCACATCGGTGATTGCCGCCTTTGACGCCGTGTATTGCAGGCCCTGCTCTTCCATGCGCCCCTTTGTCGATACTATTAACTTGCCCTTATCTAAAAAATTCTCTGAGACACTTACGGCAACATCCAGCAGGCCTCCGGGGTTATTCCTTAAGTCGAGTATGAGGCTGGACATCCGCTCATTTTTAAGCTTTTTTAATGCTGCGTCGAGATCCTTCGGGGTCTTCTCCTGGAATTCTGCTATCCTGATATAACCTATGCCGTCTTCCAGTATCTGCGGCTCTTTCACTCCCTCGACCTTTATGACGGCACGCGTGATCAAGACATCGAATATCCTGCCCTCACTTTCCCTCAATAGGGTAAGCGTCACATCCGTCCCGGGCTTTCCCCTAAGTTTTTTAACAGCATCAATGAGAGTGATATTCCTTGTAGAGACGCTGTCTATCTTGACTATGCGGTCATTAGGTTCTACGCCGGCATTGTAGGCGGGCGTACCCTCAAGCGGTGATATTATTGTAAGGAGACCATCCCTTGCGGATATCTCTATGCCCAGGCCGCCAAATTCGCCTTTCGTATCCTCTCTGATATCCTTAAAACTGTCAGGATCAAGGAACTGGCTGTGTGCGTCCAAAGACGAGAGCATGCCTTTCAGAGCGCCGTATATAAGGTCTTTTCCATTTACCTCGTCCACATAATTTGTCATGACATAGGTGATAGCATCGCTAAAGAGCTCTATCTGAGCATAGAGGTTGCTTTTATTATCTTTCTTTCCAAAGGCGGATACGGATAATGTCACAGTAACTGTTAAGGATATAAATATAAATATTGCTATCAATAACTTAGATCTTTTCATAACTTTCCCATCCTTTCGCGCAACATCTCGTTTATTATCTTAGGATTAGCCTTACCCTTTGTCTCTCTCATAACCTGCCCGACAAGGAATGTGATCACGTTGGTCTTACCATTCTTATAATCCTCGACAGGCTTCGGATTATTCTTTATCACCTTCTCCATAACAGCCTCAAGCGCGCCCTTATCCGTTATCTGCGAAAGACCCAAAGACTTAACGAGCTCCCGGGGCATCGAGCCTGTCTCTATCATATCGACAAGCAATCCCTTTGCGATCTTGCCTGTTATGACGCCTTCATCTATGAGCTTGAGCATATCTGCAAACGCTTCGGGCTTGAGTCCGAGTGAGGCCATAGAGAGCTTCCTCTTATTGAGCTCCCCCTGTATGTCTCCTGTGATCCAGTTTGCTATCAACTGCACATTCCGCGGGTAGCCTTTGGCAGACTCTTCAAAGAAGTCCGCTAAATCCCTCTCATTTACTATAATAGAAGCGAGCGCAGGCTGCAGCTTATAATTTTCTACGAACCGCTCATACCTCTTTTGCGGCAGTTCAGGCAAAGACGCTTTGATAGACTCCACTGTCTCCCTATCGATTAAGAACGGAACGAGGTCCGGCTCCGGGAAGTACCTGTAGTCGAATGCCTCCTCCTTGGTGCGCATCAAAAAGGTGCGGGCCTTTGCTTCATTCCACAGCCTCGTCTCCTGTATAATCTTTCCGCCTTCTTCAAGGACCGCTTTCTGCCTATCGATTTCATACTGGAGGGCGATCTTTACCCCCCTGAAGGTATTCATATTCTTAAGCTCAGTCTTGACCCCGAGTGACTTTGCGCCGGTTTTTCTTATCGATATATTTGCATCACACCGCAGAGACCCTTCTTCCATGTTGCAGTCAGATACATCGAGGTATCGCAATATCGACTTCACTTCCGTAAGGTACTCATACGCCTCTTCGGGAGAAGTTATATCCGGTTCGCTTACTACCTCAAGGAGCGGCATGCCGCTCCTGTTAAAGTCTACAAGGCTGGCATCACCCTTCTCGGCGTGTATAAGCTTGCCGGCATCTTCTTCCAGGTGGACCCTCTTTATGCGGATAACTCTCCTTTGCCCATCGCCGAATAATTCCAGACTGCCTTCTGCAGCGAGCGGCAGGTCATACTGTGAAATCTGGAAATTCTTCGGCAGGTCCGGGTAGTAGTAGTGCTTTCTATCAAACTTCATGCGCCCTGCTATCTCACACCCGAGAGCAACCCCTACCTTGATGGCAAAGCCTAACGCCTCTTTATTCATGACGGGCAGAGCTCCCGGAAAACCCAGGCATACCGGACAGGCCTGGCTATTAGGCGAAGATCCGAATCGCGTGCTGCATCCGCAGAAGATCTTAGACTGCGTCGCAAGCTGAACGTGGACCTCGAGGCCTATAGTCGTTTCGTATTTACCGGCCGGTGTCATATATCAGGTTTCCTTTTATGGAAATCGGTATTTTCTTCAAAAGTATAAGCTGTCCTTATGAGGGTCTCTTCATTAAACGGCTTTGCAAGAATCTGCAGCCCTATAGGGAGATTCTTTTTGGTAAACCCGCAAGGGATAGATATGCCCGGTATGCCGGTAAGGTTTGCCGGTATGGTAAAGATGTCTGATAGATACATGCTTAATGGATCATCTATCCTCTCGCCTATCTTGAATGCTGGCGTAGGCGATGTGGGCGTAACGATGCATGCGAAATCCTTAAATACCTTGTCAAAATCCTCTTTAAGCTTGGTCCTCACCTTTAAGGCCTTGAGGTAATAGGCGTCGTAATATCCGCTCGACAATACATAGGTCCCGAGTATGACGCGCCTCTTCGCCTCGCTGCCAAAGCCCTTGGCACGCGTATCTTTATACATATCTATGAGAGACTTACCTTTTTTGCGCAGGCCGTACTGTACGCCATCGAATCTTGCAAGGTTTGAGCTCGCTTCGGCCGGCGCTATGATATAGTATGTGCTCACCGCATACTCAGTATGCGGCAGAGATACCTCATCACACTTAGCACCCAAGCTCTCGAGAGTCTTTATGCCGTTTAAGACGGCTGCTTTTACCTCTTTGTCTATACCCTTTACGAAATACTCTTTTGGTATGGCTATGCGCATCCCCTTGATGTCATTTTTCAGAGATTTTGTATAATCAGGTACCGCGATGTCGACTGATGTGGAATCTTTTGGGTCGTATCCTGATATTGCATTGAGTAAGAGCGCGCAGTCTGAGACATCCTTTGTGATGGGACCTATCTGGTCGAGGCTTGAAGCAAATGCGATGAGGCCGTACCTCGAGACGCGGCCGTAAGTTGGCTTCATGCCGACGACACCGCAGAGAGCTGCCGGCTGCCTTATGGAGCCGCCTGTGTCTGAGCCGAGTGCTGCGATCGCCTCATCCGCCGCAACGGATGACGCAGACCCGCCGCTTGAACCTCCGGGGATCATATCGGTATCCCATGGATTTCTTGTAGGGCCGTAACATGATGTCTCACAGGAAGAACCGAATGCGAATTCATCCATATTGGCCCGGCCGCAGATGAGCGCACCTTTTTCGCGCAGCTTATCTATGACCGTGGCATTATAAGGCGGCCTAAAACCCTCTAAAATATTTGACGCACATGTGGTCAGGCGCCCGTCTACGCATATATTATCCTTGATCGCTACAGGCACGCCGTAGAGTGCGCCGCCTTTATTCTGCTTAACCCTCTCTACCTCGGATTTAAGGTCTGCTTTTTCCAATGAGATGAGGGCATTGAGCTTCTTATCGGTCTTTTGTATGCGTTCCGTTAATGCGCCTACCACATCATCTACAGAGATCTCTTTTTTTTCTATAAGATCTCTTATCTTGCAGGCGGTAAGCTTATATAACCCTTCTGCCATCTTATGATTCCTCTATAATCTTAGGGACCTTAAAAGAAGTCTCTCTTTTTTCGGGGGCATTCTGCAGCACCTTCTCCTGCGTAAGCGATTTCTTTACGGTGTCCGCGCGGAATACATTCTTTAAAGGCAGTGGGTGTGTTGTGGGAGGAGTCTCTTTGGTATCGGCCTTATTGAGCTTCTCTATGAATGATATGATATCCGCCAGCTGGCCTGAGAAACCATCTATCTCCTTCTTGCTTAAGCGGATTCTCGCAAGATTTGCTATATATTCAACGTCTATCTTCTTTTTCATAATATGTTATTATTATGTCATAATTATAATAAAAAGTCAATGATACCGTCCGCTATCTTTCCGTAGTCAACGAGCGAAATCGCTTCCGCCCTGTTTTTCGGGTCTATACCCAGCCCTTTTAAGAGGTCTATTATCTCCGCCTTTGTCATACCGAGAGCCTCTTTATGCGAAAGTGCTGAAGGGAGCATCTTCCTGCGCTGTAAGAAGGCAGATCTTATAACCTTATTTAATGTATTCTCGTCCCTCACCTTTATAGGGGGCTCTTTAAGGAGCGTCAATTTAACAAGGGATGAATCGACTTCAGG
>JABMRJ010000130.1 GCA_013202745.1 Candidatus Omnitrophota bacterium | reverse complement strand
GTCTTATAAAATGGCCCAACGATATACTGGTAGACAATAATAAACTTTGCGGCATATTGACAGAGCTCAAAGCCGAACAGGATGCGACATCTTTTATCATATTAGGGATAGGCATAAATGCTAATACAAAGACATCCTTATTGCCGAGATATTCAACTTCCATATCTGACGAGACCGGACGCAGTGTATCAAAGGTAGAATTGACAAAAGAGATTCTTAAAAACTTAGAACGACATTACGAGATTTTTAAAAAGGGTAGATTCAAGAATATAATAGAGGAGTGGAAGGAGCTTTCGGTCACTCTTGGTAAGCGCGTAAAATTAGCTGATAAGACACAAAGAATCGAAGGGCAGGCGATAGATCTTGACGAGAGCGGCGCTCTTGTTGTAAGATTGGATAATGGGTTTAATGAAAAAATACTGGCCGGCGATGTTATTCTGGTGAGATGATGCTATTAGTCATAGATATAGGAAATACGAGTATTACATTTGGTATATTTAGCGGGAAGAAGTTAATTGAAGAGCGGAAGATCCCGACCAAGATAGCCTATTCTTTACGGGAATGCACGACCGAGATATACAATTTACCCCATAGAAGCAAGATAAAGGATACGATAATATCGAGCGTGGCACCCGATACCCTTCTGCAGCTGGAGAAGATATTGAAGAGGGTGTTTAAGAAGAGGCCGCTTGTATTGGGCAGGGATATTAAAGCCCCGATAAAGAACCTATATAAATATCCCGAACAGGTTGGCCAGGATAGGCTTGTGAATGGCGTAGCTGCATATGCCCTTTATAATAGGGGCAGCAAGAAGAGGCCTCTTTTAATAATAGACTTTGGCACTGCAGTGACCTTTGATGTAATATCAAAAGATAATGAATATCTTGGTGGTCTGATCTTTCCCGGTATTAGACTTTCGCTGGAAAATCTCTCCAGGAGGGCGGCACTCCTTCCTAAGATAGAGATAAAAAGACCGAAGTCATTGGTAGGGAAAGATACGAAAGAGAGTATGCGCAGCGGCCTGTTAAACGGCTATGGCTCATTGTGTGATGGTATAGTTAAGAGAGTCGGCTCTCTATATAAGGTAAAGCCAGAGGTAATAGCAACAGGCGGAGATGCTCCTTTGATAGCGAAATATGCAAATTCAATAAAGAAGGTTGAACCAAACTTAACTCTTAAAGGCTTAAGGCTGACATACGAAAGAGGGAAAACTTTAGAAGAATGAATCATGTAAAGATATCTATAATAATTCCTTTTACAAGGCCGCACTCCGCTACAAAAACCATAAACTCTGTACTTACTCAGACCAGAGAGGGTGACTATGAAATTATTGTGGTTGGAATGGAGGCCTCCAGATTAAGAGAGTTTTTTCACCAGCGCGAGATAATCCTTGTTGATACCAAAGAGAAGACAAATCCTTCAGAGGCAAGAAATATCGGAGCGATAAAGTCACGTGGGAAATTATTGCTATTTATAGATGATGATTGTGAAGCAGGTCCTGCATGGCTCGAGGGCTACAAAAGACATATCTACAACCCAGAGATTGGTATAATAACAGGTATGGTTAAAGGAAGATCAAAACGTTTTTTCGCAAGATGTTTCGATTTAAACTTTTATCTACAGAAGGGGAGAAAAGAGCGCGAGCTAAAGAGGTTTAGTTCAATTACATTCGGCATGCGCAGAGAGGTCTTTGATAAACTTTGCGGGTTCGATAATAAGATTATAGTACGCGAAGATATAGATCTTGCCAGAAGGGCCACCAGTATAGGATATAGAATATTATATACTCCAGAGATCCTGGTTATTCACGATCATAATAGGGATACATTGAATAAATATCTTTTCTATAGTTATAGTTCAGGCCTATTATGCGGGTTGAGTGTTTCTTTTAAACATAAGAAAGGATGGAAGGATTTAATAAAGATTATTTTTAAAAGATTTTATATCTTACTTATTTTACCGGCTGCAATCTGGTCAACATGTGTGCAGACTGCCGGCATATTGAAGGTCAGGAAGAATGTTATCCCGTTTCTACCATTTATGTTTTTAGCAAACCTTTTTTATCAAATAGGAGTTTTTAAATGGACTATAGCTTCCAAGGCGTAAGTAAGTGGTTGAAGATTTCATTTACGAGGCAGAAACTCCCCCCATTTTTGATCTTTTTCGTAACACATAAATGCAATTTATTGTGTGAGCATTGTTTTTATTGGAAGCAAATAGAAGAGAGGAGAACTTCGGATCTTAATATTGGAGAGATCGAAAAGCTCTCTAAACAACTAGGCAGACTATATAATCTCTTAATTTCAGGTGGCGAACCATTTCTGAGGGATGATCTGGAAACCATATGTGATATTTTCTATAGAAATAACAATACTAGCAAGATTATCATACCTACAAATGGTTTTATGCCTGAAAAGATCCACAAGATTACAAAAGATATCTTGGAAAGATGCCCAGGCATGACCCTAGAACTAAACCTTTCATTGGACGGAATGCAAGGCGTACATGATAAATTAAGAGGTATAAAGGGTAGCTTTCAAAACGCCCTGAAGACGTACAAGTTACTTACCAGCCTGAAAGATCAGTACAAGAATTTCAAGCTCTATATAGCCACAACGATTAGTAATGTTAATATAAAAGAATTACCAGTTTTTGAAAATTTTGTGAAAAATAATATGCAAACTATCGACGGTCACCTTTTCGCCTTTTTTAGAGATAGCGGCAGAGATGAAAACATATTTTTTCCGCAAGACGAATATAGGAAATTATTATCGGATTCCGTTACAAATAAGCATATCGGGATAGATAGGCTACTTATAAAGGCCAAGATGGCTACACTAAGAGATAAAAAGCAGTTGATAAAATGTCTTGCTGGTGGAATAATAGGAGTGATAGATTATAATGGCGATGTGAGATTGTGCGAATTGTCAAAACCGATTGGAAACATTAGAGAAGATGATTTTCCTAGCATATGGTATTCTGAAGCCGCACAGACAGAGAGGAAGAAGATCAAAGAAGGCAAATGCTATTGCAGCCACGAATGTTTTATAGCTCCAAGTACCTTATATAGCTGCAGCAATTTATTTAGAAGTATCATAATATATTTGAGGGAGAGGCATTAATATTCAAGTGAATCTCCTGAAACGTATCTAGACTTGCTTTTTTCTGCTTCATATTATATACTAACAATATAGATGTAAAAAAAGAGGAGGTGGGTTATGAAGAATTTGGCCAAAATATTAACAGTAGTTAGTTTATTGCTCTTTGTTTATTCTGTGGTAGGAAAATTCATAGGCTCAGGGCCATGTATTGGGTTGGGTATTGTAACGGCACTCCCAAGAACCGGCATGATAGTGGCCAGCTACCTATTATTATTGGCTATCGCGATCAAGCAGGGAAAGTAGATAATATACTAAAAAATACTTGACAAACAAGGGTAAACCTTGTATAATTAGCACTCCTGTTAAAGGAGTGCTAATTTTTTAGGATCCGCCTTCGCCGTACTACGTAGCATCTACTTAGCGGCTTCGGCGGATTCAATTCGACCCTTCAAAGAAGAATAACAAAGAAGATGGATTTACTAAAATCATAGATTTTCGCAAATCCAGGTCTCATTGAAAGAGGAGGTATGTGAATATGGCGACATGTGTTGCATCAAAGGTTCAGCCGCTAGGAGATCGAGTACTTGTAAAGGTGCTCGAAGCGGAAGAGAAGACCAAGGGTGGTATAGTTCTTCCTGATACTGCACAAGAGAAACCCCAGCAGGCAGAGGTTGTAGCTGCAGGTAAGGGTAAGGTACAGGATGGAAAGACCATTCCGCTTGAGGTCAAGGTAGGCGACAAGGTGTTATTCGGGAAGTATTCCGGCGCAGAGCTTACAGTGGACAGTGAAGAGTATTTAATGCTCAAGGAAGACGACATACTGGCGATAGTGAAATAACGAGGGAGGTAAGGTAAAGTGGCTAAGCAGTTAAAATTTAATGAGGAAGCAAGGCGCGCTATGCAGCGCGGCGTAGAACAGCTTGCCAGGGCGGTCAAGGTAACACTGGGCCCCAAAGGCAGGAACGTTGTTCTCGATAAGAAGTTTGGTTCACCTACTGTTACAAAGGACGGCGTAACAGTGGCAAAAGAGATCGAACTTAAAGAGCCCTATGAGAATATGGGTGCAGAGATGGTTAAGGAAGTGGCGTCCAAGACATCCGATTTAGCGGGTGACGGCACGACCACAGCGACCATACTTGCAGAGGGCATATTTAAGGAAGGCTTGAAGAACGTTACGGCCGGTGCAAACCCTATGGCCCTTAAGAGGGGTATAGAGAAGGCCGTAGAGAAGGTATTCGATGAGTTGAAGAAACTCTCGAAGAACGTAAAGGATAAGAAAGAGATAGCCCAGGTAGCTGCTATCGCGGCGAATAGCGATGCAACTATAGGCGATCTTATTGCCGAGGCTATGGAGAAGGTCGGAAAAGACGGAGTAATTACCGTTGAAGAGGCCAAGTCCATGGCAACGACACTTGATGTGGTGGAAGGTATGCAGTTTGACCAGGGGTACCTCTCTCCGTATTTTTCAACAGATGCGGAACGCATGATCTGCGTGCTCGATAACCCGAGCATACTGATACATGAAAAGAAGATATCAAACCTCAAAGATATGTTACCCCTCCTGGAAAAGATAGCAAAGACCGGCAGACCATTCCTGATAATCTCAGAAGATACAGAAGGCGAAGCATTGGCGACCCTCGTGGTAAATAAGATACGCGGGACACTCTCATGCTGCGCAGTAAAGGCCCCGGGTTATGGCGACAGGCGTAAGGCCATGCTCGAAGATATAGCCACCCTTACGGGCGGCAAGGCCATTACAGAAGACCTCGGGATAAAACTCGAGAACGTATCTCTTCAGGATCTCGGGTCGGCAAAGCGCATAACTATAGATAAAGAGAATACCACTATAGTAGAAGGCGGCGGAAAGACCAATGACATAAATGCGAGGATCTCGCAGATAAAGAGACAGGTAGAAGAGTCAGACTCCGATTATGACAAAGAGAAGCTCCAGGAAAGGCTTGCAAAGCTCTCCGGCGGAGTTGCTGTCATAAATGTAGGAGCAGTGACTGAGACCGAGATGAAGGAGAAGAAGGCGAGAGTAGAAGATGCTCTACATGCTACACGCGCTGCTGTCGAGGAAGGTATAGTTCCCGGCGGCGGAGTGGCGCTCCTTCGCTGTGTCGGCGCGCTCAATAGCATGAAGCTTGAAGGTGATGAGAATACAGGTATCTCCATCGTTAAGCGCGTGCTTGAAGAGCCGGCAAGGCAGATTGCAGAGAATGCAGGCCTCGAAGGTTCTATAGTAGTGCAGCGCATAAGAGAAGAGAAGACCAATGTAGGCTACGATGCCCAGAATGACAAGTATACGGATATGATACAGGCCGGCATCATAGACCCCACAAAGGTTACAAGGACAGCCCTTCAGAATGCCGCATCCATAGCAAGTCTTATGATAACGACAGAAGTTATGGTAACGGATTTGCCTGAAGATGAGAAAGCTGGACCATCTATGCCGGGCGGTATGTCGGGTGGCATGCCAGGCGGTATGGGAGGTATGTATTAATACCGGAAGGTACAATAAGTAACAAGAATGGCCGAGGACATCCCTCGGCCATTTTTTATTATTGACAAAATCGATATATTTATATAAGATAATCATATCCTAAGAGTTATTTATTAGTTTATTATTCTATATAAAAAAGGAGTTTAGAATATGGGCATGTGGGTAGGAAGAGGCAGGAAGGCAAGGCGTTGTTACGGTTTTGACGAGATAGCATTGGCCCCCGGAAAAATTACTATAAATCCGGACGAGGTGGATGTAAGTTTTCAGATCGATGGGTTGAAGTTTAAGGTCCCGATAATCGCATCCGCTATGGACGGCGTAGTCGACGTAAATTTTGCCATAAAGATGGGCAAGCTTGGCGGGATTGCAGTCTTAAATTTAGAAGGTATACAGACGAGGTATGATGACCCTGAAGAGGTCTTGAATAAGATCGTCAAGGCGACTCCCCAGAAGGCCACAGAACTGGTCCAGGCATTATATTCAAAACCTATAAAAGAGAAGCTAATATCGAAGAGGATAAGAGAGATCAAGAAGGCCGGGGTAATCCCTGTAGTAAGCGCTATCCCCCAGAGAGCAGAGAGGTTCGGCCAGATAGCCCAGGAAGCGGGCTGCGGCATATTTATAGTCCAGGCAACAGTGACAACGGTAAAACATCTCTCAAAGGCATACAAGATTCTCGATTTCAATAAATTATGCAAGAAGATGAAGATACCCGTAGTTGTAGGAAACTGCGTTACTTACAGTACCGCACTGGAACTTATGGGTACAGGCATAAGCGCCCTTCTGGTAGGGATAGGCCCTGGCACAGCATGTACCACAAGAGGGGTCCTGGGCATAGGGGTCCCGCAGGTTACAGCCACCTGTGATTGCGCAGCAGCGAGGGATTTTTATTATAAGAAAAAAGGAAAGTATATACCTATAATAACTGACGGCGGCATGTCAACAGGCGGCGATATCTGTAAGGCCTTTGCATCCGGAGCTGATGCGGTTATGCTCGGGAATGCTTTTGCGCGTTCAAAAGAGTCGCCTGGCAAAGGATTCCACTGGGGTATGGCTACGCCGCACCCTAACCTGCCCAGAGGTACGAGGATAAGAGTAGGCACTACCGGTACGCTCGAAGAGATATTATTTGGCCCGGCCAAGCTCGATGACGGCACGCAGAATCTCGTAGGGGCGCTCCAGACATCTATGGGCAATCTCGGTGCCAAAGATATAAAAGAGATGCAGCTTGTAGAGATCATAATAGCACCATCTATTAGAACCGAAGGTAAAGTATTTCAAAGTGCGCAAAGAGTAGGTATGTGTAAGTGAAACATGCCGGTTTTACCCATCTCCACGTCCACACGCAGTACAGTCTCCTAGACGGAGCCTGCCGTATAGGCGACCTCGTCAAGCTGGCTGGTGCATACAAGATGCCGGCCGTTGCCATAACCGACCACGGCAACATGTTCGGCGCGATAGAGTTTTACCAGCAGGCGATGAAGGCCGGTGTAAAACCTATCATAGGCTGCGAGGCCTATATGGCGCCTGACAGCCGTTTCGAAAAATCAGCGCACGGTATCCAGGAAGCCGCATTTCATCTCGTATTACTTGCCAAAGACGAAACCGGTTACAAAAATCTTATGAAGCTTGTAACGGCCGGTTATCTCGAAGGATTCTATTACAGGCCGAGGATCGACAAGGATGTGCTTGCCGAGCATGCAAAAGGGCTTATATGTTTATCAGCATGTCTCAAGGGCGAGATCCCTCACCTTATCAATATAGACAGGATAGACCAGGCAAAGAATGTCTGCGCACAGTTTACCGATATGTTCGGTAAGGGCAATTTCTATCTTGAGATGCAGGACAATAAGATACTACAGCAGGATAAGGTAAATAGAGAGTTACTGAAATTGTCGAAAGAGCTCGATATCCCGGTCGTCGCGACCAATGACACGCATTACCTTACACGCGATAACGCAAAGGCGCACGAAGCGCTCCTCTGCATCCAGACGCAGACCACCCTCGATGATCCCAAAAGGATGAAATTCCAGACAGACGAATTTTATCTAAAGCCGCCTGCCGAGATGATGAATGCATTCTCAGACATACCGGAGGCAATAAAGAATACCATAGAGATAACAGAGAAGTGCAATCTTGAACTGGACTTTAAGACTACCTATTTGCCGCACTTCAAGGTGCCTGAGGGCAATACGAGAGAGGGGTATTTGCGCGGACTGTGGGAAGAGGGATTGAAAAGGCGGTATGGCAGCAATCTACCCAAAGAGGTGAGGAGCAGGGCAGAGACTGAGTTTGAGATAATACGAAAGAGCGGTTATGTAAGTTACTTTTTGATAGCGTGGGACTTTGTGAGCCACGCGAAGAAGATAGGCATACCTGTAGGTCCCGGGAGGGGCAGCGCAGCCGGTAGTGTCATAAGCTATTCGCTCGGTATAACAGATATAGATCCACTTAAGTACGATCTCCTCTTCGAACGTTTTCTTAATCCGGAGAGGGTGAGCCTTCCCGATATAGATATAGACTTCTGTTACGAAAGGCGCAATGAAGTCATAGAATATGTAACATCCAAATACTCCAAGGATAATGTTGCGCAGATAATCACCTTCGGCACGATGATGGCCAAAGGTGTTATAAGGGATGTCGGAAGGGTTATGGCCATGCCTTATGCCGATGTCGATAAGATAGCCAAGCTCATCCCGAACGAGCTTGGCATAACGATAAAACATGCCCTGGAGGCCGAACCGGAACTCAAAGACCTCTATAAAAATAATCCCCAGATAACTCAACTACTTGATACCTCTATGGCGCTGGAAGGGCTGACGAGGCACGCATCTACGCATGCAGCCGGCGTCGTGATAAGTGAGAATAAGCTTATCGATCATGTCCCCTTATTTAAAACCGGAGAGCAGATAACGACCGGCTATCCCATGACATCCCTTGAGAAGATAGGCCTCCTCAAGATGGACTTCCTGGGATTGAGGACACTCACCGTCATAAATGAGAGCTTAAAGATAATCAAACGCATTAAGAATATTGATGTAGAGATAGAGAAACTCCCGCTCGATGACAAAAAGACGTTCGATCTTTTAAGAAGGGCAGACTCGATAGGTATATTCCAGCTGGAAAGCTCGGGGATGAGGGACCTTTTGAGGAAGATAAAACCTGAGAGGTTTGAAGACCTGATAGCGGTCCTCGCCCTATTTAGACCGGGCCCCATAGGAAGCGGCATGGTGGACGATTTTATCGCGAGGAAGAATAAGAGGGTCGATATCAGATATGACCACCAGAGCCTCGAGCCTATATTAAAAGATACGTACGGGATCATCGTTTACCAGGAACAGATTATGCGTATAGTCTCCAACATAGCGGGGTTCAGCCTCGCAAAGGCCGATAGCTTAAGACGCGCCATAAGCAAGAAGACACCCGAGGTCATGATGGCGACCCGGAAGGATTTCATAGAGGGGTGTATAAAGAATGGTATCGAACAGAGGATAGCAGATAGGATATTCAGCCAGATAGAGTTCTTCGCGGGTTACGGATTTAATAAATGTGTAGTCGGCTCAACGGAATTGATCGATGCCGACACCGGCCAGCCAGTTACTGTGGAAGAGTTATATGAAAGCAAACATTTTATAAGCACCTACAGTTGCAATGAAGATACTCTCAAAGTTGTACCGCAGAAGATAAAGGATGTCGTCTGTAACGGACCTAAGAAGACATACCGATTGAGGACGCGTTTGGGCAAAGAGATAACAGCAACGAATAACCATCCATTCTTGACTGTGTCTGGATGGAAGGAATTACGGGAACTGAAAACCGGAGATATGATAGCCGCGCCGAGAGCAATCCCTTTTAATTCCGGTACGGAGATGGAAGAATATAAGATTATATCGCTTGCCAATCTCTTGTCCGAAGGCAATCTCTGCCATACCGCAGGGCTATATTTTTATAGTAACAAGAAGGAAGAGGTAGACGAATTTGTATACAACATTGAGCAGTTTTCAAATACAAAAGCGAGAGCATACCAGAGGAACGAAAAGTATGAGGTATATGTAGGCGCTGGGCAAAATACAAGGTTTGTTAAAGGGCAAGTACCATGGAATAGTAGATTAGCTACGTTAGAAAAGACAGAGTGTAATAGAAAAGCCAGATCAGGCGCCAGGGTATGGATAGAGGAGCTAGGGCTTACATACAAGAAGGCCTATGAGAAATTTATACCACATTGTATTCATGCACTGCCCGATGAACAATTGGCCCTGTTTATAGGCAAACTATGGACTGGAGATGGTTTCGTCTGCAATACAAGAAAAAAGGGGATTAATGTACCATATTATGCAACCTCCTCAAAAAAGATGGCTGCAGAACTGCAAAGTTTATTATTGAGATTAGGTATCATAAGCACTGCCACAAGAAAAATGTTTAAATATATGTATAAAGGCAAAAAGCAGGTGAAGCATGGATACACAATACATCTATGTAGCCGTGAGAGTGCTGAAATCTTTTTGGAAAAGATATGTCCGCATATTACCGGCAAAGCTGAGCAGATAGATCTACTGCAAGATTATTATGATTCTGTCCCGAAGAATATGGACTCTAAAGATGTTATACCTGCGGCGATAAAGAAGCTTGTATGTAAAGAAAAAGAGAGGAGTGGAAGAACCTGGAGAGATATCGAGCGTGAAAGCGGCATTTGCACTAAAGAGTTTTACGGAGAAGTTAAAGACTATAAGAAGGGGTTTAGGCGCAATACCATAGAGAGGCTAGCCGAGTACTTTAAGTCTTCAGAATTGTCCAAATATGCCAAATCAGATATATACTGGGATAGCGTCGTCTCTATCGAATATGCGGGAGCGAAAAAGACTTATGATATAGAGATGGAGAATATCCATAATTTTGTAGCCAATGGCATAATTGTGCACAACTCGCATAGCGCCGCATATGCAATGATATCCTACCGGACCGCTTATCTTAAGGCCAACTATCCCGTCGAATTCATGACCGCACTTCTAACGAGTGAAAAGGATAACACGGATAAGCTGGTCGTCTATATAGATGAGTCCGGAAAGATGGGTATAAAGATTCTTCCTCCGGACGCAAACCAATGTTTTGCAAAATTTACAATAGTGCCCGAGGGGATAAGGTTCGGCCTGGCCGCGGTGAAGAATGTGGGCCAGGGGGCGATAGATTCTATAATAAGCACCAGGAAGAAGGACGGGGGGTTTGAGTCCATCTACGACTTCTGCGAGCGGATAGATTCGAGGCTCGTGAACAGGAAGGTCATAGAGAGCCTCATAAAATGCGGGGCATTTGACAGTTTCAAGCTCCATCGTTCTCAGCTTATGTCTATACTCGATCAGGCCATGGAAGTAGCCGGTGGTATCCAGAAGGATAGGATGAAAGGCCAGTTTTCTTTCTTCGATACCTTTGAGGACCAGAAAGGATTTAAGGATACATTCCAGGAGATACCAAATATACCCGAATGGCCCGAGAACCAGCTCCTCGCTTATGAGAAGCAGATGCTCGGATTCTACATAACAAAGCATCCGCTTGCCCGATATGAGCGTCTCCTGAAGAATTTTGCTACATGTAATACTGTAGATCTCATGAACCTCCACGATGGCGACGAAATATTCATCGGAGGCATAATAAATAAGGCGCGTTTTACCATGACGAAGAGGACGGGCGAGAAGATGGCCATAGTAAAACTCGAAGATTTAAACGGCATCATAGAGGTCCTCGTCTTTCCGAGCATTTTCCAGAAAGTAGGCGGCCAGATAAAGGATGATGCCATAGTATTCATAAAAGGTAGAGCGAGTTTAAGGGAACAGGACCCCAAGATAATAGCGGATGATATAATCCCGTTAGAAGAGGTAAAGAGAAAATATACCAAGGCCGTTTCTATTAAGGTGGTCAGTGCAGGCCTTGAAAAGGATACGCTCGACACCGTAAAAAAGATACTCTCGCAATACCGCGGTGTGACGCCGGTATTCCTGCGCATAGTTACGCCGGATGACAAGAATATAGATATACAGACCAGCGACGATCTGCGTGTAAAACCCGATGATAAATTGATTCATGAACTTGAAGAACTCCTTGGTGAAGGAACAGTCTCTCTAAGGGCCTCCTAACCCCGCCGACTTGACATTTCTAACTTATTCAGGTATAGTTACTTACGAAACTAATCTTAAAGGGGGTAATAATGACCTTAACGAAGAAAGATATAGTGATGAAGATCGCCGAAGAGACGAGCCTTAAGCAGATACATGTAAAGAAGGTCGTCCAGATGACATTCGATAAGATCATAGCCGCCTTAAATGACGGCCAGAATATAGAATTACGTAACTTCGGAGTATTTAAGGTCAGGACGAGGAAGGGGAGGATGGGCAGGAATCCGCGCACCGGAGATCAGGTCCCCATACCGGATAAAAAGGTCGTTACATTCAAGCCGGGCCTCATAATGAAGGAGAAGGTGAAAGAGTAGAACCATAATCTTAGTGATTCCAAAACCCAGCGCTACTTGAATTATCAGCGCTGGGTTTTCTTATTGACTCCTATAAGCGGTATGATACAATATAGAAGCTTATTACCATATATATATTATGATTAAAAGACTAAGAGGAATGAAAGATATTTTACCGGAAGAAGTACTTCTCTGGCAGTATATAGAGAAGGCCGCGAAGGACCTATTCGCGCTTTTCGGATACGGAGAGATACGCACCCCCATCCTTGAAGAGGGCTCCCTCTTTACAAAGAGCATAGGCGAATCCACAGATATAGTCCAGAAGGAGATGTATGCCTTTAAAGATAAGGGAGGCAGGCATGTCTCTATGAGGCCTGAGGGTACGGCCCCTATAGTGAGGGCCTATATCGAGAATAACCTCGATAAGGCGGAATCCCTTACAAAATTATATTATATCGGTCCGATGTTCAGGAGTGAGCGTCCTCAGGCAGGAAGGCAGCGGCAGTTTTCCCAGATAGGTGTGGAAGCGATAGGTTCTGACTCACCTTATATAGACGCAGAGGTCATAGCACTCATAAAATTATATCTGGAAAGAATAGGCCTTTCGGGTTACACGATAAAGATAAATACACTGGGTTGTTCCAAGGATAAGACCAATATCCGGAAAGCCCTCCAGAAATTCCTCAAGGATAAGACCAACCTTCTATGCAAAGACTGCAAGGCGCGGTATAAGAAGAATATACTGCGCATATTCGACTGCAAGGAGGATGGGTGCAAGGCTGTATTGCGGACTGCCCCAAAGATAATAGACAATATATGCTCAGACTGCAAGGATCATTTTGATAATGTAAAGAACGCGCTCGATGCACTTAAGGTGCCTTATTCAGTCGATCCTTATATAGTGAGAGGGCTCGATTATTATACGAGGACCGCCTTTGAGGTTACACATCCCAATCTTGGCGCACAGGATGCTATAGGTGCAGGCGGAAGGTATGATAATCTTGTGCGCGATACAGGCGGACCAAAAGCAGGTGCGTGCGGATTCGCTTTGGGCCAGGACCGTTTAATACTCGCTTTAGGCAAGGAGGGATCCGCTTTGCCGGCCCTGGGGGTTTATATTGCTGTTCTGGGCGAAGAGGCCCGTAGGGAAGGTTTTAGGTTGTGCAATGAATTGAGATCAAACGGCGTATCTTCACAGATGGATTACCAGGAGAGGTCATTGAAGGCCCAGATGAGGCAGGCGAACAAGAAGGGTTCAAAATATGTCGCCATAATAGGCGAAGACGAACTGCAAAAGGGGATCATCGTCCTTCGCGATATGTCAAACGGCACGCAGAAGGAGATAAAGAAGGATTCTTTCGTAGAAGAGGCGAAGAAGGCTTTATGTTAAGGACACATACCTGCGGCGAATTAAACGAGAAGAATGTAAGAGATGTGGTCTCACTCTGCGGATGGGTGCATTCAAGGCGCGACCATGGTGAGCTCATTTTTGTAGATCTCAGAGACAGGTATGGCGTCACGCAGCTGGTATTCAATCCCGAAGAGAACAGGGATCTTCATACAGGTGCCCATAAACTAAAAAGCGAGTTTGTAATTCAGATAAAGGGCGTTGTGGAGAGCAGGCCAAAAGATACAGAGAACCCAAAGCTCCCTACGGGAAAGATAGAAGTAAGAATAAGCGACCTTAAGATATTATCAGAGTCCAAGACACCGCCTTTTGAGATAGAAGATACTACAAAGGCGTCAGAGGAGGTAAGGCTACAGTACAGATACCTCGATATTCGGCGCCCGGTAATGCAGAAAAAGCTTGAACTTCGCCACAGGATATGTAAGCGGATGCGGGACTATCTTGACAAGAACGGTTATTTAGAGCTGGAGACACCTATACTGACAAAGTCCACGCCTGAAGGCGCAAGGGACTTCCTCGTTCCATCAAGGCTGAGCCCGGGTGAATTCTTTGCCCTGCCGCAGTCTCCCCAGCTATTTAAGCAGCTCCTCATGGTTTCCGGTTGTGATAAATATTTCCAGATAGCAAGGTGTTTCAGGGATGAAGACCTGAGGGCGGACAGGCAGCCTGAGTTTACACAACTCGATATAGAGGCATCTTTTGTCGAGGAGGAGGATATATATGTTCTCTGTGAAGGGCTCATAAAGGAGCTCTATAAAGAGGCATTGGGTATAGAGATATCGACTCCGTTTAAGAGGTTGGCGTATCAGGATGCCATGGAGAAGTTCGGTACAGACAAGCCGGACCTGAGGTTTGGATGCGAGATAAAGGATCTCACAGAAGATCTTAAAGATGTAGGGTTCAAGATATTCAAAAAGACCATAGAGTCTGGCGGCAGGATAAAAGCGATCAGTGTGCCGGGCGCAGCGAAACTATCCTTAAGTAAGATAAACGAGCTTACAAAATTTGTAGGCGAGTTTGGGGCGAAGGGGCTTGCGTATCTTAAGGTAGAAAAGGGTGCGCTCACCTCCCAGATAGCAAAATTTTTCAAGGATGAAGAATTGAATGCGATAAGAGAGAAGCTTGGCGCAAAGACAGGAGACATGATATTCTTTGCAGCCGATAAAAAAGATATAACGCTCAGGTCATTAGGTAATCTTAGGCTCCATCTTGGTTGTGAGCTGAAGCTTATAGACGAATCGAAGCCGTCTCTTTTATGGATCTGCGAATTTCCTCTATTTAAATATAATGAGGAAGAGAAGAGGTGGGAGACGGAGCACCATCCGTTTACATCCCCAAAAGAAGAGAACATGGAAAAGTTCGATAAGGATAAGGCATCGATAAAGGCGAGGGCGTATGACCTCGTCATAAACGGCACAGAGATTGCGAGCGGCAGTATAAGGATACATGACAGGAAGATGCAGGAGAAATTATTCAGCGCTATAGGGATAGAGAAGGATGAGGCCCAGATGCGTTTTGGTTTTCTCCTCCAGGCATTCCAGTACGGGGTCCCGCCGCACGGCGGCATAGCAGTCGGTCTCGATAGATTGATAACACTCTTTACGAAAGACCGCTCGATAAGGGAGATCATACCTTTTCCCAAGACACAGAAAGGCGTATGTCCCCTTACAGGCGCACCCTCTCCTGTTGTGGATGAGCAGCTTAAAGAGCTTAATATAAAATTGAGGAAGTGAAGAATATCGATACATCCGTAAGAATACATAATAACGGCGAGGCGAAAGCGCTCTTTGGAAGGCACGATGAGAATCTAAAGCTTGTCGAAAACGGCTTTGGCGTCAAGACGGTATATAGGGACGGGGATCTTATGTTGAGCGGACATGATGATGCCGTTGAAAAGGCGCTGCATCTTTGCGAAGAGCTCCTTATCACCATAAGGAGGGGCGGCATAATAAAGAAGCACGAAGTCCGGTATGC